>CAVCCL010000206.1:0-16160 GCA_963600665.1 Bifidobacterium catenulatum
GGTCTATGGATAAAGGTGATATTTTTATAAGGAGTGAAGTTTTGAAGATAGAGCATGTTGCTATGTATGTGAATGACCTTGAAGGTGCGAAAGATTTTTTTGAGAAATATCTGGGAGCATCTGCAAACGAGGAATATCACAATAAAACGACGGATTTTCGTTCATATTTCCTTACATTTGACGATGGTGCAAGGCTTGAGATAATGAACAGGCCGGGAATGGATGATTCTGAAAAGACACTTAACAGAACCGGATTGATACATATAGCGTTCAGTGTGGGCAGCAGAGAAAAAGTGGATGAGCTGACAAGAAAGCTTGCGGCTGATGGCTATGAGGTGATAAGCGGACCGATGACGACCGGTGATGGATATTATGAGAGCTGTGTGGTTTGCATAGAAGGAAATCAGATAGAGATCACGGTGTAGAAACGATATTGAGAAAATGCGGCAGAGAGATTGCATAACATGGTACTAGTATTGTTAATTCAAACAGAGATTTCAGTACAGGAGGTATAAGACAATGGATAATCTGGTGTTAGAGGTAATAAAAAAGAGAAGCTCAGCGAGAGCATACAGTGATGAAGAGGTTACGAAGGCGCAGATTGAGAAGGTCATCGAGGCTGGTCTTCAGGGACCTACTGGTATGAATAAGAAGGAGATACATTTTACAGTTGTCAAGGGAGATGCTCCAATTCTGGAGGAGCTTGATGCGGAAAAGAGAGCACTTCGTGGACAGGACAAACAGCCACATAATTTCTATTATGAGGCACCGGTGCTCATATTTTTAAGCGCTGAGGATGACTTCAAATGGAGCAAGGTGGATGCCGGAATAGCAGTACAGAATATGGCGTTGGCGGCTGAGAGCATGGGACTCGGCAACCTGATAATCGGATGCGTGTATGATGCTCTTCACGGGGAGAAGAAAGCATATTTTGACAAGGCACTGGCAATACCGGAAGGATATTCATTCCAGATAGCACTTGCCGTTGGACACAAGACTGACAACAAGACACCACATGATTACGATGCTTCGGCGCAGGTAAGTTATCTGTAGTTTGTCGTGAAAGGCCACTCACCAGGTGACAGGGGATAATGAAAAAGTTATCGCGCATGGGCGTGGTGACATATTATTATATATGTAGGAGATGAGATAAGAAAAATATACGGGGAGGATATTGAATATGGGAAAACTCGTGATGGGGTATTGGGATTGCCCCTACTGTAATACTAAGCATATAGAGGGAACGCGGCGTGAATGCCCGTCCTGCGGCAAGCCGAGGGGACAGGAAGTTAAGTTTTATATGGATGGAGTGAGGTATCTGTCTGCGGAGGAGAGTCAGACAAAGGGCAAGGGTGCCGACTGGCTATGCGACCACTGTGGCAACTATAACTCCGCCCTTGATACACAGTGTAGAAGCTGCGGTGCTGTCAGAGGTTCAAATGATAAGGCATATTTTGATGTCAGAAAAGCACAGGATGCAAGGAACGCAAGAAGTGCATCCGGTACGGGAACAACTGCCAGTGGACAGAACGGCATGCAGGGCAGCCGCAAAAGAGGTCATTCATTTGGTGCATGGAAGATAGTCCTGATCGGTGTTCTGGTGATAGCGGCTATGATCAGTCTCGTGGCGTTCATCACCATGCCAAAGAAGAGAACTGTCACAGTTAAAGACATGACATGGAAGACCAGTGTTGATGTGGAGAAGTATCTCCTGTGTGAAGAAGACGACTGGGAACTCCCCGAAGGTGCCACGCTAAAGACCACGAAACAGGAGGTGCACCACACTGAGCAGGAGTATGTGGGAGAGCGTGAGGAGACCTATGATTCATATGAGGTGATAGGATCTCATGTGGAGTACAGCTACGAGGACAATGGTGATGGAACATTCTCCGAGGTGGCAAATGATGTGGACGATTACGGATATGTGACGAGAACGAGGTCTGTTCCGGTGTACAGAGATAAGCCGATATACAAGACGAAGTATTACTATACGATATGGCGATGGAAATATGACAGGACGGAGACCGCGAAGGGCGGTGGAAAGACCCCAGAATACCCGGAGCCTCAGCTTGCAGATAAGGAGAGGCTGGGAAAGAAGTCAGTTGAATATGAAGTCACATGTGATGTGAAGAAGAAGGAAAAGACATATAAAGTGAAAAAGTCCATATATGATAAACTTGACATTGGTGAGACGTATAAGGTCAAGGCTGACTCTGAGGAGATAGTGAGTATCATAGAGTAGAGACTTAAGGATACGGAGGCAGGTAAAAGTGACAAAGCAGTCAAAGGCTGGTAAGGATAAAAATTCAGATATTGAAATAATATCAGACCTGGAAGCGACATCAAATGCACGGAGAAGTTCGGGAGTCGTTGTGAGGCCGGCAGTGTCTGATGATGCCGAAAGTCTGGTAGAAATATATGCTCCATATGTGGAGGATACAGCCATCACATTTGAGTATGAGGTGCCATCAGTGCAGGAATTTGAGCGGAGAATAAACAACACTCTTGAGAGATATCCGTATCTGGTGGCTGAGCTGTCAGGGCAGATCGTGGGATATGCCTATGTTGGCCCATTTCATGACAGACCAGCTTATGACTGGTCAGTGGAGACGTCGATATATGTGGATAGGAATATAAGGCATATGGGTGTCGGCGGTATACTGCATAAGGCTCTTGAGGATGAACTTAAGAGAAGAGGATTTCTCAACATGAATGCATGTATAGCGTACATAGAACATGCGGATGAACATCTGGATGACAACAGTGTGCGCTTCCACGAACACCTTGGATACCGCATGGTGGGACAGTTCCACAAGTGCGGATACAAGTTTGGCAGATGGTATGATATGGTGTGGATGGAGAAGATCATAGGAGAGCATGGGGCTGATCCTGAAAGACCATTCTGATCTGACTGGTTTAAAAACTGATAAATTACAATTAAAATATGTAATGTACAAATATCCCGGATGGTGAGACATTATGTCGGATCTGTCCGGGAATTTTTTTATTATAATGAATATGCTGGATGTCTGTTGAATACTATGTATTTGAGACGAAATAGTTAAGGCGGACATTGAATGAGAGGTAACCATGATAAGGGGATGTGCTTTCGGACTATGCAGCTCATAGCAGTTGCGGTGGCGATGGTTTTTGTGCTTTGCGTGACGGCGGGCACTATAGGAGCATTTGCAAAGGCGGATGACGGAAGTTATATGCTGCAAAGCAGTTCCACCACGGAGCTTATGGGAGATTTTGGCGTGATATGCTTTGACACGCTGTATGCACAGACACATCTTCACAGTAACTTTATCACAAAGACACTCAGCGCAAGTTCCAATTCGGGACTTAGAAATTCTTATGGAGTATATGAGGAATTCTATTTTGAAAATGCAGAACGGATGTGTGGCTGCGTGTCGGATGCTGGAACGGATATGCTTTATACAGGGGCGGAAGTCAGGAGAGCAGATGGCGGCGAAATATATATCCGGATGAATGATGGCTCCGAGGCAAAGCTTGACAGTCCGGCAAATGTCAGAACCAATGCGGAGATTGCAGAAGATGGTGAATATTCTAAATATGCAGACATGGCAGATATACAGAGAAAGTTTGTTGACTATAGTCAGAAACTTAGGACTTATGCAGACACAGAGGGTACTGTGGATATTGATATAACAGGTGATATGAACGACAGAAGTGTGTCGGTAAATGGCAGCGGACTGCATGTGGTGTCCATGGATTACAGTCAGCTCGCAGCGGGTACAAATCCGATATATTTTGAGTTCCCGGATTATGGTGATGATACAGTGCTGCTCATGAATATTGACCTGGCAGGTATCCAGGATGCCGTTTTGGGCGATATGATACTTGGAAGCAAGAGCGATGCAAAGGCAAATGATAACGGTAATTTTTATAATGCCTACAACAGAATGTATTTTAACTTCTATGACAGCTCGGCAGCAGATGGACAATTTGGCGGCAGCATAACATTTGCGGGCAGGGGCTTTGGAACCGTGATAGCTCCGGAGGCAGCGGTAAATCTCGGACACAACTGGGATGGTTGTGTGGTGAGTGAAGTATTCTCAAATGGCGGAGAATTCCACAGAGTACCGGGAACTGATTTCCCGGATGAAGAGCCAACGACAGAGGGTACGACGACCGAAGATACGACAACCGAAGATACGACAACCGAAGATACGACAACGGAAGATACAACAACTGAAGACACAACAACCGAAGACACAACTACGGAAGACACAACGACAGAAGATACGACAACGGAGGATACAACGACAGAGGATACGACAACGGAGGATACAACGACAGAAGACACGACAACCGAGGATACGACAACGGAGGACACAACGACGGAAGATACGACAACCGAGGATACAACGACAGAAGATACCACAACAGAAGATACGACGACGGAAGATACGACAACGGAGGACACGACAACCGAAGATACAACCACAGAAGATACGACAACCGAGGATATGACAACCGAGGACACGACGACGGAGAATACAACTACCGAGGACACGACAACAGAAGATACCACAACAGAATCAACAACAAGAACAACAACGGAGGATACCTCAACAGAAACTACGACGGGTACAACTACAGAGTCGACAACGGAACGTACCACATGGAGCACAACAGGAACGACAATAACCATGACAACTACGCGCAGCACTCCGCCGGTGAGACATCCCGATACTGGTGACAGGCTGCCCGTGAAAGAAGTGGCAGGCGTGGTAATTCTGGCGCTTATGGGAAGTGCGGGGATAGTAATATATAAAAAATTAAGAAAATAGATATAAAGTTAAATAAGATATACAGCACCGCCATGTATCACACTACATGGCGGTTTATTTG
The DNA here is from genome assembly GCA_963600665.1 of Bifidobacterium catenulatum. Classification (GTDB taxonomy): domain Bacteria; phylum Bacillota; class Clostridia; order Lachnospirales; family Lachnospiraceae; genus Coprococcus. Next base: position 4,879 of record CAVCCL010000206.1, read on the forward strand.
GGGCGTAATACAGGTAAAACAGCCCATAGTCTTGCATAATATCCCAGGATGTGATATATTTTAGAGGAATTTTGTGGTACAAAATACCATGGTGGGAGAATGTGTTTACATTATTTGACACAGAATAATAAGAAGGCACATTCTTTATTTTTGCTCATTAAAGATAGGAGAACAAGAACATGACGATAACTGATGAAACGATTGATTATGTTGGAATCCTTGCAAAGCTTGAGCTCTCCCCGGAGGAGAAGGAGCAGGCAAAGAAGGATATGTCAGACATGCTTGATTATGTCAGCAAACTGAATGAACTTAATACAGACGGTGTGGAGGCTATGAGCCATACATTCCCATACAACAATGTGTTCCGCGAGGACGTTGTTGTAAATGGAGACGACAGAGAGAACATGTTGAAGAATGCGCCAGAGCAGAAAGATGGCTGCTACAAGGTGCCAAAGACATTTGACTAGGAGGTAGGCTGAAGTGAATTTAATGGGTATGACGGCTGTAGAGCTGGGAAAAGCTATTAAAGATGGACAGGTGAGCGTAGTTGAAGCGACACAGGCCTGTCTTGACAGCATCGAGGCGTGCGAGAAGGATTACAATAGTTTTGTCACGGTTGATCGTGAGGGAGCACTTGCCCAGGCAGAGGAAGTGCAGAAGAAGATAGATGCGGGAGAGCTTAACGGTCCTCTTGCAGGAGTTCCAATAGCAATAAAGGACAATATGTGCCAGGAGGGTGTGCAGACAAGCTGTTCATCCAAGATCCTGTCAAATTTTGTTCCGACATATACTGCTGAGGCTGTTGTGAAGCTCAAGGAAGCAGGAGCGGTTATAGTAGGACATACTAACATGGATGAGTTTGCCATGGGAAGTACGACCGAGACATCATATTTCGGAGAGACACGAAATCCATGGGATACAGATAGAGTTCCAGGTGGTTCATCAGGTGGATCAGCGGCAGCAGTTGCCGGGGAAGAGGTGCCATGTGCCCTCGGTTCAGATACCGGTGGATCTATCAGACAGCCGGCTTCATTCTGCGGCGTTACCGGAATCAAGCCGACGTATGGAAGAGTATCAAGATACGGACTTATAGCATACGGTTCATCACTTGATCAGATCGGACCACTTGCGAAGAATGTAGAGGACTGTGCGATGATCCTTGAGATCATATCACAGTATGACAAGAAGGACTCAACATCAGTGAACAGAGATGACAATGATTTCACAAGTGCACTTGTGGATGATGTGAAGGGACTTAAGATCGGTCTTCCAAGAGATTATTTCACAGAGGGACTTGAGCCGGAGATAAAGGAAGCCGTGTACGGAGTAGCTGAGGCTCTGAAGGCAAAGGGAGCTATTGTAGAGGAGTTTGATCTTGGAATGGTTGAGTATGCTATTCCTGCTTACTATATCATTGCATCGGCAGAGGCAAGCTCTAACCTTGAGAGATTCGACGGTGTAAAATATGGTTACAGAACACCGGAGTACACAGATCTCCACAACATGTACAAGAAGAGCCGTTCAGAAGGATTTGGCCCTGAGGTAAAGAGAAGAATCATGCTCGGTTCATTTGTACTGAGCTCAGGTTATTATGATGCATATTATGTAAAGGCACTCAAGGCAAAAGCACTCATCAAGCAGGCATATGATAAGGCATTTGAGAAGTATGATATCATCCTCGGACCTGTTGCACCTACAACAGCGCTTAAGATGGGTGAGTCACTCTCAGATCCTATCAAGATGTATCTGGGAGATGTGTACACTGTTCCTGTAAATCTTGCAGGACTTCCGGGAATATCACTTCCATGTGGAACTGATAAGAATGGAATGCCTATAGGTGTGCAGATGGTTGGAGATGCATTTGACGAGAAGACTATTATCAGAGCTGCATATGCATTTGAGCAGACTAGAGAGTACAAGAGACCTGCACAGGTTTCAGAAAGGGGGCTGTAAGAGATGGCAAAGACATATGAGACAGTCATCGGACTTGAGGTCCATGTGGAGCTTGCGACCAAGACAAAGATATTCTGCGGCTGCAGCACAGCATTTGGAGGAGCTCCTAATACACATACATGTCCTGTATGTACAGGAATGCCGGGCTCACTTCCGGTACTTAACAAAGAGGTTGTAAATAAAGCGATTGCGGTCGGTCTTGCAACCAACTGTACTATCACACAGAACTGTAAGTTTGACAGAAAGAACTATTTCTATCCTGACAACCCACAGAACTACCAGATATCACAGCTCTACTATCCAATATGCAGAGACGGTAAGGTTGAGATAGAGGTTGACGGAGTCAAGAAATATGTGAGGATCCATGAGATACATATGGAGGAGGACGCAGGTAAGCTTGTCCATGATCCATATACAGACAGCTCACTTGTTGATTTCAACCGTTCAGGTGTGCCTCTTATAGAGATAGTATCTGAGCCAGACATGAGATCTGCGGAGGATGTAATAGCATATCTTGAAAAGCTCAGGGAGACGATACAGTACCTCGGTGCTTCAGACTGTAAGCTGAATGAGGGCTCCATGCGTGCTGATGTCAATCTTTCGATCAGAGAGGTTGGTTCTGAGGAGTTTGGTACACGTACAGAGACCAAGAACCTGAATTCATTCAAGGCGATCGCCAGAGCCATAGAGAACGAGAGAGAGAGACAGATCGATCTCATTGAGTCCGGTGAGAAGGTGGTTCAGGAGACAAGAAGATGGGATGACACCAAGGAGTATTCATATCCTATGAGATCTAAGGAGGATGCACAGGACTACAGATATTTCCCTGATCCTGATCTTGTACCTATCCACATCAGTGATGAGTGGCTCCAGCAGGTAAGAGATGCTCAGCCAGAGTTCAGAGATGAGAAGAAGATAAGATACAAAGAGGAATATGCTATTCCAGACTATGATATAGACATCATCACGGCTTCCAAGAAGCTGGCTGATCTGTTTGAGGACGCTATAGCACTTGGAGCACCGGCAAAGAAGGTTTCCAACTGGATCATGGGCGAGACCATGAGACTTATGAAGGAGCACAGTGTTGATGCTGAAGACCTGAGGTTCTCAGCCGAGAATCTTGCAAAGCTCATCAAGCTTGTGGACGACAGGGTTATCAACGGTGGTGTTGCAAAGGAAGTATTTGAAAAGGTATTTGCAGAAAATATAGATCCTGAGAAGTATGTAAATGACAACGGACTTGCAACTGTCCAGGATGACAATGCACTCAAGGAGGCATGTCAGGCTGCCATAGATAACAATCCAAAGGCAGTTGATGATTACAGAGGCGGCAAGGAGAAAGCTCTTGGAGCTCTTGTCGGACAGGTTATGAAAGCTATGAAGGGTAAAGCAGATCCTGGATCTGTCAACAAGATGCTTAGGGAGATGCTGTAAATATGGAAGAAAACAGAAGAGTTAGAAAGAGGGACAGATACAAACGTCTCATAACAGTGGGCGAGGCTTGTGTACTTATCGCTGTGGAGCTTGTACTGTTTGGACTCATGTGGTACCGGGACTATGAGGTAACGCTTACGCTTCCGTTCTGGAGAAGAGGAAACTGGGCGGTTATCGGAATGTATGGAATCATCATCATACTTTTTACCAAGCTGTATGGTGGTTACAGAGTCGGGTTCTTCAGACTGCTTGATATAGTTTACTCACAGCTATTGGCTCTCGTGTGCGCCAATGTGGTTGGTTACCTGCAGCTCTGTATAATCTGTCGTGACTATGTAAATCCGGGTCCGCTGCTCAAGGTGACCGGGCTTGAAGCGATAGCGATACTGCTGTGGATATTTGCATGCAGATTTCTATATGCGAAGATGTATCCGCCAAGGCATCTGCTATTGGTATATGGATATAAGACTCCGATGGAGTTCATAGACAAGATCAATGCCCGTAAGGACAAGTATATAATAGAAGACAGAATACATGTCAGCGAGGGTGAGCAGGCGATCAAGGAGAAGATACTCCAGTACGACGGAGTAATCATTTGTGAGACAAAGGCTTATATAAGAAATGAGCTTGTGAAGTATTGTTTTGAGCACTCCATCAGATCGTATGTTGTGCCAAAGCTTTCCGACATAATCATACTTGGAGCCGAGCCTATCCATTTGTTTGATACGCCTATCCTTTTATCACGAAATCAGGGACTTACCGGTGACGATATGATCATTAAGAGGATCATGGATATTGTATGTGGATTTATATTGCTCGTTATAGCTTCACCATTTATGCTTATATCAGCGCTTGCTATATGGCTTTATGACAGAGGCCCGGTATTCTACAAGCAGGACAGACTGACGCTGAATGGTAAGGTGTTCAAGATCATAAAGTTCAGAAGTATGAAGATGGATTCAGAGGCCGGTGGTGCACAGCTTGCCAAGAAGGATGATGACAGGATCACACCTGTTGGTAAGGTGCTCCGAAAGCTGCATCTTGATGAACTGCCACAGCTTTTCAACGTACTCAAGGGTGATATGTCACTTGTCGGACCGAGACCTGAGAGACCGGAGATCGCAGAGCTTTATAAGAAGACATTCCCTGAGTTTGATTACAGACTCAAGATGAAGGCAGGACTTACGGGATATGCACAGGTTTACGGCAAATACAACACAACCCCTAGAGATAAGGTTAAGCTGGATCTTACCTATTATGAGCAGTATTCAATATGGCTTGATCTCAAGCTGATGCTCCTGACGGTAAAGATCATGTTCCAGAAGGAGACATCAGAGGGAATCGCATCAAATATGACCACGGCACTCAGGGATGGCGAGAAGGTTCAGATACCTTCACCTGTAAATGTGAAGCCGGAGGGGCTTGATGAGTCTGAAGATGCATTCTATGACCTCGGAAAGACTGTGCAGAAAACAGATAAATAATAAGCGATATATATCGATGTAGGTGTGTGTGATGACTGGAGAAAAAGTATCGGTGATAATTCCGGCGTATAACAGCAGCAGGACCATTTATTCTGCGGTGGATTCAGTTATGAAGCAGGGGATTCCTGTGGAGGTCATAATAGTTGATGACTGTTCGACGGATGATCTGACAGGAGCACTTGGAGGATACGCGGAGGATGACCGTGTGAATATCATCAGAAATGAAAAGAATATGGGAGTTGCAGCTTCGCGTAACCGCGGGGTTGCGGCTGCAACTTGCAGATACGTTGCATTTATAGATTCGGATGATCAGTGGCAGCCTGATAAACTGGCTAAACAGTTGAAGCTTATGGAGCAGACTGGTGCGGTTCTGTGTTCCACAGCCAGGGAGCTTGTGAACGAAGACGGATCCAGAACAGGAAAAGTGATCGGAGTTCCTGAAAAGGTCACCTATAAGATGCTGCTCAGGGGAAATGTGATCAACTGTTCGTCGGTTGTGATAGACAGACAGGTCGCACTCAGATATCCGATGGGCAACGACGATATCCATGAGGATTATATCTGCTGGCTGCAGATACTGAAGGAATACGGAAGCTCGGTAGCGATAAATGAGCCGTTGCTATTATACAGGCAGATGAGAAACAGTAAGTCTGGTTCAAAACTGTCGTCTGCAAAAAAGACATTTGCCGTATACAGAAAAGTTGGATATGGAGTTATAAGAAGCTGCTTTTACTTCATGTGTTATGCGGTAAATGGTGTTGTAAAATATCTGTTCTGATAGGAATAAATTATATGGCGGAGAAAAGAAATGACGGATGACAATAAGAAGAGAGGCCCGGGGAGGCCGACGGAAAAGAGAAAAGATACGATCCTGAGACTTAGGATAGATACAGATACTCATCGGAAACTCAGTGAATGTGCGGCGGTGCGACAGGTATCCATGTCAGAGCTTGTCAGGGAAGCGATAGATGAGATATTCCGAAGAGAAAAAGAAAAACAGCAGAAGAATGAGGCAGAATAAGAAATAACCGGTCGATGACATATACCATCGACCGGTTATTTTGTTATATATAACTGTATTAAAGTGTGTAGCCGTTCTTTTTAAGGAGCTCTCTGGCTGAGTCTATAGAATCATTTCCTGTAGCATTCTTTATAGGAGCAAATTCCTTATCTCTGTCGACCTCAAATGGGAGACATGTTCCCATGTAGGCGATCATATCGAGAGCCAGTGTCTCAAACTTGTAGCCGTTTGGCTCAGATGGCTTGACGATTTCTCCATCCTCACCGACATAAGGGATAGCCTTCTTGACGATGTGGAGAGGCATGCTTTCATTCATGATCTTCATCAGTCTGTCAACCGGGAAGATATAGTTTAATGTAACTCCATAGTTGTAAGCGTAATCGCCGTTGGCATCGCGCTCATCACGCATGGCATCTGTGAGCTCATAATACTCGACGATATATGGCTTTCCGTGGTTAGTACACAGGACGCCAACCTTCTCGTCAGGGTATGCTTTTTTGACAACCTTTCCGCCGGAGAGGAAGCCCTCTGTGAGAACTGCTCCGAGGAATACCGGGTCTGCGATTCTCTGAAGTACATTGTCAACTGAGAATACATTTATATACTTGATTCCGTATTTCGTGAGTTTGTCGAGGTGGCCTGCCTTGCAGAGGGATGAGAACCATCCACCGTTGCCGTTAGGAGACATGGCAACCTTTCCCTTCTCCTCGAGATATATCTTGCCGTTGAAGTCCACTGAAGGAACCATTTCCTGTTTAAAGAAATGAACATATTCAGGATTGTAACCGAAGTAGTCGTGCTCTTTGAAGAATGATGTTGTGTCATCGTGGTTCTTCTCATTTGTCATGATGAAGAAATGGATCCAGGTATCTGCCATCTTCACAATATCAAGAGTGTGCTCGATGAGAAGCTGGAATATAAACATATCCTTGGTGACACCGACGTTGAAGGTTCCCTTAGGACCAGAGAATCCGAGACGGGTACCCTGACCACCTGCCAGGAGGACCAGTGCCAGATCGCCAGCCTTGATGGCTTCAAGTCCTGCGTTCTTATATATATCATATTTTTCTGCAATGCTGTCCATCTGGAGAGCTGCAACAGGAGCGATATCAGAATCACTTCCTGATGAATTGTGTCCGATCATATCGATAAGTGAGAAATCAATTTCACTGATCTGGTTCAGGAGTGCCGTCTGTTCAGCCTCGCTGAGAGTATCATAATACTTTAATAAGTGTAGCTGTCCTTTTTCTTCGAGAAGCTTGTAAGCGTTTTCGTAATTCATAAAAATCTCCTTAATAAATGTGTAGTTTGTATTTATTTTCTCTCTCCGTGTATAATCCCTGAATTAATGGTATTTCTTCTTGATCTCAATAGTGTCTGTGAATACCTTCCAAATGTCCTTGATCTTGATCCTTCTTCCATCTGCTGCATCATCCCTGCTGTAATTCAGGACGATAGGAGCTTCGGATATCGTATATCCCTGCTTGTGCGCAGCCACAAGGATCTCAATATCAAAGGCATAGCCCGATATGGAAAGGTTCTCGGCAATCGGCTTTATGACCTCTGCCTTGAAAAGCTTTATGCCGGTCTGGGTATCATGGATACCAAGGTGAAACAGCATTTTGAGCATAATGTAATAGCTAAAGCTCATGGCTCTTCTTATAGGCGGATAATCAAGCTTGGACTCAGGGTGAAGCTTTGATCCTATGACTATATCAGAACCGGTGTCCCTCATCTGTTTCATAAATGGCTTGAGAAGAGACGGACTCAGTTCAAGGTCTGAATCAAGAAATGCTATATATTTGCCGGAAGCTTTGGCAATTCCGGTTGTGATAGCATGTCCCTTTCCCTGATTGACATCATATCCTGTATCTATAATATGAGGATCCAGTCCGGCTGCCTCTGCAATAAGTTTCCCAGTGGAGTCCTTGCTGCCATCGTTCACAGCGATTATCTCATAGCGATGAAGAAAACTGCTGAGTATACGGCTGGTCTCAAGAAGATTATCTTTGATGTGCTGTTCTTCATTGTAGGCGGGCATAACCACCGACAAAGTAATATTGTTAGTATCCATTTCCTGCTCCTTAAAAAATAAGCATTGATATTTAGACATTATTAATACGAGTATACTTTTTTATATCTCATGTGTCAAATAAAATAGTTTTAATAGGAAGTTATTTATACTAATTAAGATATAATACATGTTGTAAAAGGAAAAAATATAATGTATTATAGAGCGAGGTAACGACATTTTTAGATAATTGAAAAAGGAGTTCCAATGGATAATAAGAAGAAAAATGGAAAGAACTCCATGTATGATGAAGACATGGAATGGTTGGATGACGATGATGATTATCTTGACGATGGCGGTCTGATAGGATCATTGTTGTTCGGGGATAAAAAGAAAAAGAAGAAAGAAAAAAGGCGTGATCCTGAGCCGGAGAGAAAGGCTGATAAGAGACCGGAAAAGAAGCCGGAGAAGAAGCCTCAGAAGGCTACTTCCAGACCTGTGAAGCCGGAAGCGGATTATGACGAGTATTATCACGAGGACAGCAGGGCGAGAAGAGTGAAGAGTGAGGCCCGGGCAAAGCAGAGACAGACCGGACAGCCTGCAGCAGACAGAGCTGTGGACAGAGGACCGGTGAAGAGGACACAGGGCACTGTACCGAGGACACAGGGCACTGTACCGAGGACACAGAGCAATCAGAGTACCGTGCAGAGACCTTCAAAGGCTGCCCAGAGACCACGCAGGAGTGTACAGAGCACAGGAAGCTCATCCGTGGACAATCTGCTCAGAGAAGTTGACAATATTGAGACAGATGTGCAGACAAGACATGAGGAGCTTAGACGTGAGGCGTGGGAACGCACCCAGAGAAATGTTGCAAAGGCAAAGGCTGAGGTTGAGAGGCTGGAGCTTGAGAGAGAGCAGAATGCCCGTGAAGAGGCAAGAAAGCTTAAGGTTCAGCAGGAGCTGGAGCGCCGCCAGCAGATGAAAGAAGCTGAGAAAAAAGAAGAGCCTGTTGAGGAAGACAACAAGATTACTGAGCCGCAGGAGAGTGAAGCGGAAGTTGCAGAAGCTGCTACACAGCCAATCGATGAGCATGAAGCGGAGACGGAAACAGCAGATATTCCAGAGAAGAATGCAGAGTCTGTTATTGACGATGAATACGAGGAATATGCAGATGTTGAGGCCGTGGAAGATGCTTCGACAGGGTCATCCGGCAGAACAGATGACATGCTGGACATGGATGAGCTTGAGCGTATAGAGAAGGACATAGATGAGGATAAGCTCAGTTATTCGGAATCAGATACGGCTGATCTGGGACTTGGAGACATAGGAAAAGCATTGGGCTTCGATGAAGTGGAGCTTGAGGATGATGAGGAAGAGCCTGAGGAGGACGAGGAGTCAGACAGCGAAAAGTTCTTCAGGGAGAATCTTCTCGATGAGGCTGATCCAAAGGTTGTCAACCCGGAGAGAAAGAAACTTAACATCAGTACCAGAGTGTGGGCGATAGCGTTCTTTGTCCTGCTCGCATTGTTTATACTTATATGTGTAATATACGTCAAGAATTATGCCAGAATGAAGTACAATGAGATGGATATTAATGAGATAAGTGCAGATCAGATACTTGTCAATGACGGTGTCAAGGATGCGACCAAGGGTTATCGTGCCATTGCACTCTACGGAGTGGATTCCAGAGATTCGAATATGAATGCGGGAACCAACAGTGACAGTATAATGATAGTGAGCATCAATGAGAGCACCAAGGAGATCAAGCTTGTATCTGTATACAGGGATACTCTGATGGAGATAGCAAGCGGTTCCATGGATACCACACAGAAGGTGAATTACGCATACCAGCTTGGCGGTGCGGTTACAGCCATCAATACACTGAATACCAATCTCGATCTGAATATCACAGATTATGTGGCAGTTGATTTCAGTGCAATGGCAAGTATAATCGACGCTGTTGGAGGTGTTGATGTCAAGGTTATTGATGAAGAGGTGAACAACTTCAATAAGAACCTTGCAGAGCAGATAAGCCTGTCAGGCAAATATTCATCAGGAATAACTGAGGCAGGAGAGTATACCCTTGATGGACAGCAGGCAGTTGCATATTCAAGAATACGATCCACAGGCCAGGGCGATATAACAAGAACCGAGAGACAGAGAATAGTCCTCATGAAGGTTATAGACAAGCTGCTGAGTGCAGATACCGGATCACTTGATTCGTTTGTTGATGTATCATTTAAATGTATATCGACAAGTCTTAACAAGGACGATATACATGCTCTTGTCAAGGATGTGGCTGGATATAAGGTTGTAGATACCGCAGGATTCCCATTTGCATATGAGGCTAAGGAACTCTCGGACAAGGGTAACTGCCTTGTGGCTGCTGATATGGCATCCAATGTGGAGGCATTACATGAGTATCTGTATGGTGCTGACAAATACGTCATATCAGGTACAGTAAAGCAGATAAGCAGCAATATAGAGAGCATATCAGGTGTTAAGGCACAGAAGGTCAAGGTGACGACGGAGGCTCCGGGTGATGGAATATCAGATGGAAGCGACGAGGACGGAGATCTTAGGACGATAACAACTCCTCCAAAGGGAATGATCGTCGAGGAATAAAAACCAAATATAATAATTAAGCAAGGAAGCTTCAGGTATGGGGCTTCCTTTTTTTTATGCATCGGAGACATTGAGATATGAGACATCAGATGCTTAAAGAAAGACTACAATATGAAGAATTGTATATACATTACATAGCATTGTTTTCAAAACAAAAACTGTCAGATAATTTATTGAAAAAAGTTGTTTACAAACAGTGTAAATGGTAGTAATATATCAAAAACGATAAACGACTTGAGAAAAATACAAAAATATCAATATTTACTTGAGAAACAAAAGTTAAAAACAAAATATCGTTGTGAATGACAAAAACATGGAAAGGACGGAACAGGACATGATTGAGAATAAGAGAGCAGAGAATACCGGATTATACGACCCAAGCTTTGAGCACGATAACTGTGGTATCGGTGCCGTTGTCAATATCAAGGGTATCAAGACGCATGACACAGTGAACAATGCCCTCAAGATTGTTGAGAATCTTGAGCACAGAGCAGGAAAGGACGCAGAGGGCAAGACCGGAGACGGTGTAGGTATACTCCTTCAGATATCACATAAGTTCTTCACCAAGGCTTTAGCAGAGCTTGGATATGACCTTGGAAAGGAAGGCGATTATGGAATAGGAATGTTCTTCTTTCCACAGAAAGAGCTGGCGCGCAAGCAGGCTATGAAGATGTTTGAGGTCATAGTGGAGAAGGAAGGACTGGAGTTCATCTGCTGGAGAGAGGTTCCTACAACACCTGGAATCCTTGGCAAG
>CAVCCL010000207.1:0-32636 GCA_963600665.1 Bifidobacterium catenulatum
GATATAACAGGAAAGATCACGGGTAAACTTTATCAGGAGGGAACATATAACCTGAAGGTAAAGATAACGGATGCAAACAATGCGAAGATCAGCACCACCGTTAACTGTGAGCTGAACGCTAAAAAGGCGATCAATGTTCAGGGGTGTATCAAGGATTTAAGTGGAAATGTTTTGGCTGGAGCATCGATCAGCTTCTACAGTCGGGATAAAGACAGTCCTTATCAGCTTTCATGGGATTGGGATGTTGCAAAGACCGGCGGTAAATATGAAATGGATCTGTTTCCTGGTGCATATGATGTGGTAGTGCAAATGTGCGGTGAAATCACATATATAGATAACCAGAAGTTCGACAAGTCTGAGACCGGTAGAGATTTTGTGCTGGAGGTATTAAAACTTGCTGTCCATCCTGACAATGCCAAGTATTCTGTTGATTATATCGGAACATGGTATGATGAGTACGACAGACATTGTGGTTACGACGGATATGTTTATCTTGTGCCTGGAACGCAATATAAGCTTACTGCCCGTGGAATGGGTCAGCGAGGAGTGATAACTGCAAAGGTAGACAGAAAGGCAGTTTCCGTCACAGCAAAAATGACTGAGGATGTGACCGAGATAGGAGATAAAACCTCATTTTTTGCAGAAGAAAATGGGTTTTACAAATTTGTTCCAAAAACTACGGGCACATACTACTTTTATTCAATTTCAACAAGTGATCCATATGGACATTTGTATGATGAGAATAAAAAGAAGCTGGTTGAAAAGGATGATGATAAGCATGATCTGACAGCAAATAAATATGATTTTTATATGAGTTATAATTGTGTTGCGGGCAAGACATATTATATATCCATAAGCAGATATTCGTCGAATGTATATATATCAAAAACTAACCCGAAATCGGGTAATTAACTATTGGGGGTAAGTTAAAATAGGAGGGACTGTATGAAAAGGTACAGAAAGATCATGGCATTTGTTGCGGTGCTCCTTGCTTTCGCGCTGACATTTACGAGTGTCAGCGTGCCGGCAGAAGCAGCGACAACGAGTGTAAAGAGTATTACGGTGAAGAATCTGCCGGCTAATACACTTACACTCAAAGCGGGTAAGACGTTCACATTAAAGACAAATGTGGCAGCGGGCAAACTGAAATTTACAACTAGTAACAAGAAGATAGTGACGGTCACCACCGGTGGTAAGCTCAAGGCGGTGAAAAAGGGCAAGGCAAAGATCACTGTATCACTGAAGGCCAATGCAAAGGTAAAGAAGGTGATCACAGTAACGGTCGGACAGCCGGTGACAGGCGTGAAGCTGAGTAAGACATCGCTGATCGTGGTCAAGGGCAAGACCGCTGCACTTAAGGCTACGGTCACTCCGGCAAAGGCCAGCAACAAGAAAGTTGTATGGAAGAGCTCAAATGCTGCGGTAGTCAAGGTGAATACAGCAGGAAAGCTCACTGCTGTGAAGCTGGGAACTGCTGTCATCACGGCCACGGCTGCGGATGGTTCAGGCAAGAAGGCGTCATGTAAGGTTACTGTGGTCAATCCGACAAAGGTGTCATCAGTGACGATACCAGATCCTTTGACTGTAAAGGTCGTATTGTCACAGGCACAGAAACTGACTGCATCCAATTTCAAGCTCAAGGCGACAACATCGCTCAATGGCGCATACTTGATCGACATACCACTTGATAGTGTTACCACGACGGATTACAAGACATATGTTTTAAAATACAATAAAAAATATATACTTCCTATTTCTGTGAGAGTGTGTGCAGTAGTCAGTGGTTTGTACGGAACGGGTACAGCAAGTACAGAGGCATATTATTCCGCTGGGGCAACCAAAGAGGTGCTCTACAAAACATTTATAAGTGAGCAGAATATTGAGACCGATAAAGTAGTTGAGATCGAAAGGGACTACTATTGCACATTTGAGGTATCAGGGCTTCCAGAAGGAATCAAGTACAAGAGAATTCCGGAGGAATATAACCAGATACACCTTGTCGGAACTCCGACAAAGGCAGGAACAACAGTCTCTACAGTTAAGGCCAGGGATGAACTGGGAAATGTCTATACAGTGAAGGTTACATGGAATGTATTCAGTGATTCAGTGATATCTGCAAGTTATGAGGCAGTATATAGTGGACTCAGAGTATCTTATCATGTTGCCTTTATCAGCAATCAGATATCAGTGTCTGGCGGTTCTGGAAGTTATAAGTATGCAATAGTCGGAAATGACTATGGCCTTAGTGTAGATTCGTCAGGTACTGTAAAAGGAACTATTACTAAGGCGGGAACTTACACCGTCAAGGTGAAAGTGACCGATGCAAAAAATGCTGGCATCAGTGTTACTGTTAATTGCGTGATACAGACTGTTGATGAAATTGGGGTTTCCGGAACTCTCAAAACAAAAAACGGAGAGATCATGCCGAAAAAAACAGCGATAACTTTCGAAAACAGGGATCGTACACATGGAGAATATAGTACATATTGCTATGCAGACAGTGACGGTAAATATGCGGTATCGTTATTGCCGGGAACATATGATGTTACGATAGAATACAATAATGATACTACATATATTTTTTCGCAGACTTTTACCAAGACCATTGAGGGAAAGAATTATACTTCCGATCTGGTAAAGATAGCAGTCAAGTCAAACAATAGCCAATACACGGTTGAGGGGATCGGACAGTGGAAAGATGAAAATGGAATGCAGTATGGCTCAGATGATTGTATATACCTTGTTCCTGGTACATATAAGCTGGCTGCTTATACCGATGGATCAGGCAAATATGGAACAATAAATGCAACTGTGACTAACAAGACTAAGTCAATAACTGCAAATGTTGAAAGTGATACGGTCGAATTTGGTACGGGAACGAGCGTGTGGGCTTTGGAAGGAAGATACTACAGTTTTGTGCCAAAGGAGACAGGAACTTATTATTTCTATTCTGTCAGCAGCGGAGTTGATCCAAAGGGATATCTGTATGATGCGGATAAGAATCAGCTTGCAACAAATGATGACGAACTATCGCTGATTAAGAGTGACAACTACCTTGACTTCTGCGTCAGCTATAGCTGTGTGGCGGGAAAGACATATTATATAAAGGCTGAAGGATGTAACTGCAGAATATATGTCACGATGACCGATCCCAGGGTGAAGGATTAGATATGTTGAAAGATGTGAGGGAGACAGGATGTATTTGATCACTATGCAGTTTTTATTGTAAAACAGGAGGGAATGTATGAAAAGGTACAGAAAGATCATGGCATTGGTTGCGGTGCTCCTTGCTTTCGCGCTGACATTTACGAGTGTCAGCGTGCCGGCAGAAGCAGCGACAACGAGTGTAAAGAGTATTACGGTGAAGAATCTGCCGGCTAATACACTTACACTCAAAGCGGGTAAGACGTTCACATTAAAGACAAATGTGGCAGCGGGCAAACTGAAATTTACAACTAGTAACAAGAAGATAGTGACGGTCACCACCGGTGGTAAGCTCAAGGCGGTGAAAAAGGGCAAGGCAAAGATCACTGTATCACTGAAGGCCAATGCAAAGGTAAAGAAGGTGATCACAGTAACGGTCGGACAGCCGGTGACAGGCGTGAAGCTGAGTAAGACATCGCTGATCGTGGTCAAGGGCAAGACCGCTGCACTTAAGGCTACGGTCACTCCGGCAAAGGCCAGCAACAAGAAAGTTGTATGGAAGAGCTCAAATGCTGCGGTAGTCAAGGTGAATACAGCAGGAAAGCTCACTGCTGTGAAGCTGGGAACTGCTGTCATCACGGCCACGGCTGCGGATGGCTCGGGCAAGAAGGCGACATGCAGGGTTACTGTGGTCAATCCTACGGCTGTATCATCAGTGACCATAACAGATCCGCTGACTGCAAAGGTTGTATTGTCACAGGCACAGAAGCTGACTGCATCCAATTTTTCAGCCAAGGCTGGCACTGTACTGAATGGTACATTACCTATAAGTTTAAAGATAGACAGTGTTACAACAAGCGATAATAAGACATACACACTGAAGTTCAACAAGCAGCGTCAGCTTGACGTTTCAATGAAGGTGCGGATAACTGTAAGTGGTCTGTATGGAACCGGAACTGCAAACATTGAGAGAAATAGTACGTATGGAATCACAAAGAAATTAAGCAGCATAGTATATACCTGCAAGCAGAATGTCATGTTTGCGCAGAAGCTGACATTTGATGAAAATGGTGGTTACTACACATTTACTGCAAAAAATCTTCCAGCAGGTATAAAGCTTGCGGCAGATCGTACAGGCGATGGTGAGTGCTATCTTGCCGGAACACCTACATCACTCGAAGCCGGTGTATCTACAATTACGGCAAAGGATGAGCGGGGAAATATTTATATTGTGAATATCACATGGAATATTTACAATGACTCAACAATCTCGGCAGGCTATGAAAAGGCTTATTACAATATTGACTACGGCGTTAATTATGTTGATGTTAAGAGTAAGGTACAGAAGCCGGTTGGAGGTTCAGGTGAGTACACATATGCTATAGAGGGCAACAATTATGGCCTGAGTATAGACTCTGCAGGTACTGTCAGTGGAACTATAACCAAGACCGGAACCTACACTGTCAAGGTAAAGGTTTCGGATGCGAATAATCCATCTCTCAGCAGAACTGTAAATTGTGTTATCGCAGTATCGAAGGAAATATCGGTAGCTGGAACCATAAAGACTAAAAACGGTAAAACAGTTAATGATGCAAAGCTCATGTTTACAAACTATGATACCAGTTCAGGATTTGCAACAGACTATAAGTCAACATATACAGATCAGTATGGTCACTACCAGGTGTCACTTCCGGCAGGTACATATGATGTGGTGATACGTTTTAAGAACGATGATACATATGTATATTCACAGACGTTTAAGACTACTGTATTGAACAAGAATTTTGTCCTGGACGTAAAGGCGATCACTGTCAAAGTGGATACTACGGTCTGTAAAGCAGATAATTTCGGCGCATGGTATGATGAATACGGAAACGAATATGGTACAGGTGATACTCTGTATCTCACACCTGGAACATATAAGCTCAATGCATCGACAAATCACGCTGATAGCTTTGACAAGATGGCGGTGATAACTGCCACTGTCACAAGCAATACAACATCTCTGACGGCTAAGGTTTATGACAGAACGGTAAGCATCACAGAGGGAAAAGGTGTAAATACATATGTAGGCAGATTTTACAGATTTGTGCCGAAGACCTCAGGAACATATTATTTCTACTCGGTTTCATACAACAAGACGCCATGGTGCTGGCTGTATGATGCGGCTACGACTAAAATGTTGGATTATAAGCGTGGTGGAGGTCATGGACTTTCAGATAATATTGAAGATTTCTGTATGAGTTATGAACTTGAGGCAGGAAAGGCGTACGATATAGAAGTTACCGGCTCTGCAGTTACACTGTATATATCTTCCGTTTCTCCGTGATCGGGTGAATAAGTTAATTTAAAAATATGGACAGGCTGTCGCCTGACTTATAGATTAAGTCGGGTGACAGCCTTTTTGTATATAAAAACACATAATCCCTATTGACATAGTAGGAAATAAGTTGTATACTCCAACATGTTGACAGATAATTACTACATATCAGATAGGATATATGTGGATTGACGATGAAATCCATTGGACAGAGCGAGGTTCAATAGACGGGAGGTGGACAAATGCAACAGGTGTTGTGCTTTGGAGATTCCAATACATGGGGATACAATCCTGAAAATGGAGAGAGATTTCCCTGGGGAATACGATGGACCAGTATATTGCAGCAGAAGCTGGCAAATAAAGATATAAGGATCATAGAGGAAGGCCTCTGTGGAAGAACAACAGTGTTCGAGGATCCACTGAGACAGGGAAGAAAGGGCGTGTCGCTGTTCCCTACTCTGCTGGAGACACACAAACCGGAGAATATAGTGATCATGCTTGGAACAAATGACTGTAAGACAGTGTTCTCGGCATCGCCGGATGTGATAGGCAAGGGAATACGGAGACTGCTCATTCAGGCAAAGCAGTATTCAGCGGACAGCAGGATACTTCTCGTATCGCCGATACACTTAGGCGAGCAGGTGTGGAAGGATGAATTTGATCCTGAATTCTCACCGGAATCCGTTGAGGTGTCAAGAAAACTCACAGATGTGTACAGGAAGATAGCCGATGAGTTTGGTGTGGAATTCCTGGCGGCATCATCCGTGGCGGACAGCAGCGAGGCAGATCAGGAACACATGAATCCTGAGGGGCATGCAGCACTGGCAGGAGCGATAGAGGAAAAGATCTATCAGATGGCCTGTTAAAAGCAGATTGAAGATAATAAACGAGTAGATAACGAATTTAAGATCTTAGACTGATAAAAGGATTATATAAGAAGATAAGTATATAAAGATAGTTGAGAATCAAGAATAACATAGAGACTTGAAAGAAATAAAAAGAAAAAGAAAGGAAACAAAAATCATGGCAAAGATAGCATCACAGTTAACAGAACTTATAGGAAACACTCCACTTCTGGAGCTTACAAATTATGAGAAGGAGCTTGGACTCAAGGCACACATCGTTGCAAAGCTTGAGTATTTCAATCCACTTGGATCAGTAAAGGATCGTGTGGCAGCAGCCATGATCGAGCAGGGAATCAAGGACGGTCTTATCAATCAGGAGACAGTCATCATCGAGCCAACATCAGGAAATACAGGAATCGGACTTGCATTTGTATCAGCAGCAAAGGGACTTCACCTGATACTCACCATGCCGGACACCATGAGCGTTGAGCGTAGAAAGATTGTGTCAGCTCTCGGTGCTGAGATCGTATTAACACCTGGCAGAGAGGGAATGAAGGGAGCCATCGCCAAGGCAAATGAGCTCAAGGAGCAGTATGGAAATGCATTCATCCCACAGCAGTTTGAGAACAAGGCAAATCCAGCTATCCACAAGAAGACGACAGCAGAGGAGATCTGGAGAGATACAGACGGAAAGGTTGATGCATTTGTATCAGCAGTAGGAACAGGCGGAACAGCAACAGGAACAGGAAGCGGACTCAAGGAGCACAATCCAAAGCTCAAGCTGGTTGCAGTAGAGCCTGCTGATTCACCAGTCCTCTCAGGCGGAGCACCTGGCCCACACAAGATACAGGGAATCGGAGCCGGATTCATACCGGGTGTAATGGATCTGAATATCGTTGACGAGATCATAAGGATCCAGAACGATGATGCATTTGACACAGCAAGAAAGATCGCAAAGACAGACGGAGTTCTGGTTGGAATATCATCAGGTGCTGCACTGTACGCTGCAACTGAGCTTGCAAAGAGACCTGAGTATGAGGGCAAGACCATTGTGGTCCTCTTCCCTGACACAGGTGAGAGATACCTCTCAACATCACTGTTTAACCTGTAGACCGCAATAATTGCCTGGAGGTTGTGAACTGCATACAGTAATTATTGCTCATTGGATGAAATGACCTATTTGTAAGAAAGAGAAAAGATATGAGACTTGGAAAAAGGGTATTGCTTCTGTCCATGGCGGCGGTGCTGGCGATAGGCACTGTCGGCTGTGGTGGGAAGAAGGACGATGTTATCACAATTACAAATGTTTCGTATGACCCTACGAGGGAACTGTATGAGCGATACAACGATATGTTCGAACAGTATTACAAGGAGCAGTACGGACAGGACATCAAGGTCATCCAGTCTCATGGAGGTTCCGGTTCACAGGCCAGATCGGTTGTAGAGGGCTGTAATGCGGACGTTGTCACACTGGCACTTGAGCATGACATTGATCTTATATCGGCAAATGGTTTGATAGATCCGGGCTGGATAGATGAATTTGACAAGGATTCGGCGCCGTACACATCCACGATCGTGTTCCTGGTGAGAAAGGGAAATGACAAGGACATACAGGACTGGAACGACCTGGTTAAGGATGATGTGGAAGTCATAACACCTGATCCGAAGAGCAGCGGAGGAGCCTGCTGGAATTTCCTCGCGGCTCTTGCATACGCCAGAACTACATACAGCGATGAAGCAGATATATGGC
This sequence comes from Bifidobacterium catenulatum, assembly GCA_963600665.1. Lineage (GTDB taxonomy): Bacteria > Bacillota > Clostridia > Lachnospirales > Lachnospiraceae > Coprococcus. Next base: position 8,060 of record CAVCCL010000207.1, read on the forward strand.
AGTTCATGAAGAAGCTTTATCAGAATGTGTCGGTCATGGATTCGGGAGCCAGGGGATCGACGACCACATTTGTGGAGAATGGCAAGGGTGATGTGCTTATAGCCTGGGAGAATGAGGCGATAGCAACCCTGAATGAATACCCGGAGGATTACGAGATAGTTAATCCGTCGGTGAGTATACTGGCTCAGCCGAGTGTGGCGGTTGTCGATGACAATGCCAGATACAATGGCACTGAGGAGGTCAGCACGGAGTATCTGAAGTATCTGTACAGCGATGAAGCCCAGAGGCTTGAGGCCGAGAGCGGCTACCGCCCGACAAATGAGAAGATACTTGCAGAGTATTCGGATGTGTTTGACCTGAACATCAAGCTGTGGACCATCGATGATTTCGGAGGCTGGGACAAAGCCTATGAGGATTTCTTTGACGACGGTGCAAAATTTGATGAAATCTACGATTATTAAAAAGAAGATCGGAGAATACAGACTGGTATTATCCGATGATAAATCGATTGTTAGATAATAGATGAAATGGATTGGAAGATAGGATGGCAGCAGAGGGAAATGGCAAGAAGGATAAACTGAATAATGCGAAAAAGACCAGAGTTATCCCGGGATATCACCTGACACTTGGAATAGTCATTGCCATGTTGTCACTGATAGTTCTGATCCCGCTGGCATCGGTGCTGGTGTCATCGCTCAAGCTCTCGCCGAGTGAATTCTGGCATCTGCTTTTGAAGAAGAACGTGCTGAATGCATTTAAGACCAGCATCGGCTGTTCGTTCATAGCGGCGATAGTCAATACGGTGTTTGGACTGATAATAGCGTGGACACTGGTCAAATACGATTTCCCAGGCAAGAAGATACTGGACGGATTCATAGAGCTTCCATTCTGTCTGCCGACGGCGGTTGCCGGTATCACATTGTCGAGACTGTACAGTGAAGATGGATTCCTCGGAAAGCCCCTTGCGGCTCTTGGAATAGATGTGGCATACACGAAGATAGGACTTACCATCGCCCTTGTATTTGTGGGAATACCATTTGTCATAAGGGCGGTGCAGCCGATACTTGAGAAGATGGACAATCAGTACGAGGAGGCGGCCTATATGCTGGGAGCCACACCGAGAAGAACATTTTTCAAGGTCATACTTCCAGAGCTCAGACCGGCACTGCTGACCGGATTCGGACTGGCATTTGCCAGGGGAATCGGAGAGTACGGAAGCGTCATCTACATATCAGGCAACAGCGCGAAGGAGCAGACACAGGTCATATCATACGTGATCATGCAGAAGCTCAGCTACATAGACTATGCCAGCGCAACAGCCATAGCACTGGTGATGCTGGTCATATCATTTGTACTGTTGTTCGCTATCAACATAGTACAGCTTAGACAGTCCAGGAGAACTAACTTGTTGTAAAAAAAAGGAATATACCTGATAGGTATATTAAAGAAGTTTAGAAAGGAGGAACCACGATGAGCGAACAGGAAAAGCTGCAGCGCGGCAAGCGCAGGACAAAGATAATACTGATAACCGTGACGGTGCTTTTCATAGTGCTCATGCTTGTCGTCCCTCTTATATCGGTGATAACAAGTGCGTTGAAGGAAGGCTTTAAGTTCTACCTGCAGTCGATCACAACAGAGTATGTGATAAGTGCACTCGGTGTCACACTGATCGCCACGGTCATAGCTGTGGTGGTGAACACATTTTTCGGAATATGCGCGGCGTGGCTGCTCACGAAGTTCTCCTTCAAAGGCAAGCAGGTGCTGGCGACACTGATAGACATTCCGTTTTCCATATCACCTGTCATCGTAGGCCTTGCCTATCTCATGACATTTGGAAGACTCGGATGGACATATCCGGCGATCAGATGGATCAATGATATGCTGGGAACAAATATCAGGATAACATTTGCAGTTCCGGGCGTTGTGCTTGCTACCATTTTCGTGACATTCCCGTTCGTGTCAAGAGAGCTTATCCCGGTGCTGAACGCGCAGGGCAAGGACGAGGAGGAAGCTGCGGCCCTCATGGGTGCCAAGGGATTCACGATATTCAGGAAGATAACACTCCCACAGATGAAATGGGGACTCATATACGGAATCATCCTCTGTACCGCCAGAGCACTCGGTGAGTTCGGTGCGGTAAATGCACTGTCAAAGACCAGAGGAGGAACATTTACACTTCCACTTGAGATCGATGCGCTGTACATGTCGGGAACGGAGGAATCCATCACAGCGGCATTTGCGGTATCGTCCATACTGGTGATCATAGCGGTCATCATATTGTTCCTGAGAAATCTGCTGGAGTACAGAGCCAAAAAGAAGGGTGAAGTGAGATAGACTGCATATGGGATGGCTTGCTGGAGCCTTACGAAAAAAATCTGATGCGACAGAATAAGAATACAAGAAGGAGGCTGACGACATGTACGTCGAGATGAAAAATATATACAAAAAATATGGAGACTTCCTGGCGTCCAACAATGTCAGCTTCGGTGTGGAGAAGGGCAAGCTTGTTGCGCTCCTGGGACCGTCCGGAAGTGGCAAGACAACACTTCTCCGCATGATAGCCGGACTTGAAAATCCCAATTCCGGCGACATATACATAGACGGCAGACGGGTAAATGACATACCGGCTGCAAAGAGAGGAATAGGATTCGTCTTCCAGAATTACGCATTGTTCCGTTACATGACGGTATTTGACAATGTGGCATTCGGACTGGAACTCATGAAGGTCCCAAAGAAAGAGATCAAGAAGAGAGTCATGGAGCTCCTGGAGCTTACCGGGCTGTCGGGGATGGAGAAGAGATATCCAAATCAGCTCTCAGGCGGACAGAGGCAGAGGGTTGCATTTGCAAGAGCGCTGGCACCGAATCCACAGGTGTTGCTGCTGGATGAGCCATTTGCCGCGATAGATGCAAAGGTCAGGACAGAACTCAGGACATGGCTCAAGGAGATGGTTGAAAAACTTGGCATCACAAGCATATTTGTCACCCACGATCAGGACGAGGCGGTGGAGGTTGCGGATGAGATCATCATCACCAACCACGGACAGATAGAGCAGATGGGATCGCCGATGGAGATATACAAGACGCCATCCACACCGTTTGTGGCACAGTTCATCGGAAGATCAACTGTTGTGGAGGACTACGAAAAGCTCAAGGGATTTGACAGGGTGCCGGGAGCTGACAAGGCGGTCATCAGACCGGAGTTCGTCAAGATCTCCAAGAGCGGCAGGCTGGATCAGTACCAGAGTGCGGCGGAGTCGGGAATAGTGAAGGATGTGCTGTTCCGCGGAAGCCATCTGGACGTCACGGTTGATGTCAACGGAGTGGAGATAGTAGCCGAGAGATCCATGGAGAAGGATGTTGTAAAGCCGGGGGAGCAGGTACACGTTCTCATCTACAGACTGTATGTATTTGACGAGAACCAGACTTATCTGCTGGAGAACAAGGCAATGCAGGATAACGATGTATTCTACATTTAATATAAAAGTGATTGGAGAGAAAATATGGGTATTGCAAACAGGAAAATACTTCATACGGACATTTTGATAATCGGTGGTGGTACGGCGGGCTGCTACGCGGCACTGACCGTCAGGGAACATTCTGATTATTCTATCATCATCGCCGAGAAGGCCAATATAAAGAGAAGTGGATGCCTGGCGGCAGGTGTGAATGCCATCAACGCATACATAGTAAAGGGAAGAAAGCCGGAAGATTACGTGGACTACTGCAGGACCGACGCTGACGGAATTGTCAGAGAAGATCTTCTGCTGTCAATGTCACAGGGATTGAACCGTGTCACAGACAAGATGGAGAAGCTGGGACTGGTCATCTTAAAGGACGAGAATGGTGAGTATGTTGCGAGAGGCAACAGAAACATCAAGATAAATGGCGAGAACATGAAGCCGCTGCTTGCAAAGGCGGTGGAGGAGCTTGACAACTGCCAGATACTGAACAGAGTCAACATCACAGACTATATAGTTGAAAACAATCAGATCCTCGGAGCATTTGGATTCTCCATAGAGGATAACACAGCCTACGAGATCAGGGCGAAGAAGGTGCTCTGTGCTACGGGCGGTGCGGCAGGACTTTACAGACCGAACAATCCGGGATTTTCAAGACATAAGATGTGGTATCCGCCGTTCAACACCGGAGCAGGATACGCAATGGGAATAAATGCCGGAGCAGAGATGACCACATTTGAGATGAGATTCATAGCACTCAGATGTAAGGACACTATAGCACCTACGGGAACCATAGCCCAGGGTGTCGGCGCCAAGCAGGTCAATTCACTCGGCGAGGTATACGAGAACAAATACGGACTCACCACATCCCAGAGAGTGTATGGAACGGTGAGAGAGAATATAGAAGGAAGAGGTCCATGTTACCTGAGGACCGAGGGCATCACCCCGGAGCAGGATGACTCACTGAAGAGGGCATACCTCAACATGGCTCCAAGCCAGACACTCAAATGGCTTGAGTCCGGCAAGAATCCGAGTGAGCAGAATGTGGAGATAGAGGGTACAGAGCCTTATATAGTTGGCGGTCATACCGCAAGCGGCTACTGGGTGGACAATGACAGAGAGTCCACGATACACGGACTGTTCGCTGCCGGAGATGTGGCAGGCGGATGTCCACAGAAGTATGTAACCGGAGCGATGGTTGAGGGAGAGATAGCAGCCATTGCCATGGTAAAGCAGCTTGATGAGGGATACACCGAGCCTGAGCTTGACGAGGAGACAGCATTTGACAGGAAGATAGAAGAGTATGACCATTTCCTCGACACTGACGAGAAGATGTTCACATACGAGGCGATAGAGGAGGCCATGCAGAAGGTTATGGACAACTACGCCGGAGGAATATCCACCCACTACCAGTTCAACGAGAAGCAGCTTGAGCTGGCAAAGGAGAAGATAGAACAGCTCCAGAAGCTTGTATGGCACATCAGTGCCCACGACATGCACGAGCTCATGTTTGTGTACGAGGTGAAGGAGAGACTCACAGTTGCACTCTCCGTCATCGCACACCTGAAGGACAGGAAGGAGACGAGATGGCACAGCTTTGCTGAGAACCTGGACTATCCGGAGAAGAGCAAAGACTGGGAGATATTCGTCAACTCAAAGATGGTGGATGGCGAGCTTAAGATGATACATCGTGAGCTTGTCAGAAAGGGGGATGTATATGAGCATAGTGATAAATAAAGAGCTTTGCAAAAACTGCGGCAAATGTGCAAATGTCTGCCCGGGTTCCCTCATAAAGAGAGATGAGGACGGACAGATATTCATGAAATACCCTAAGGACTGCTGGGGGTGCTCATCCTGTATCAAGGAGTGTGCATTTGACGCCATCTCATTATATCTCGGAGCTGATATCGGCGGAATGGGAAGCCAGATGTCGGTGGAGAACAAGGGAGATCTGCTGCTGTGGAATATCCGCAAGATGGATGGCACCACAGACCAGATCGTGATAGACAAAAAAGAAGCTAATAAATATTAAAAGATAAAAGAAGAAAGGTTGGTATAGATATGGGTACATTATCACATCTTGACGAACTGGAGGCAGAGGCGATATACATCATCCGCGAAGTTGCTGCGGAGTGTGAGAAGCCGGTCATGCTTTACTCCATAGGAAAGGACAGCTCAGTAATGCTTCATCTGGCGCTTAAGGCATTCTACCCAGAGAAGCCGCCATTTCCATTCTTACATGTAAATACAACATGGAAGTTCAAGGAGATGATCGAGTTCAGAGACAAGACAGCGAAGAAATACGGACTGGACATGATCGAGTACATCAACGAGGAGGGTGTCAAGAAGGGCATCAACCCATTTGACCACGGCTCAGCATACACAGATATCATGAAAACACAGGCCCTCAAGCAGGCGCTTGACAAATACGGTTTCACCGCAGCATTTGGCGGTGGACGTCGAGACGAGGAGAAGTCCCGTGCAAAGGAGAGGATCCTCTCATTCAGAAATGCACAGCACGCATGGGATCCAAAGAACCAGAGACCTGAGATGTGGAAGCTGTTCAACACCAAGATCCAGAAGGGTGAGGAGGTCAGGGTATTCCCACTTTCCAACTGGACTGAGGCTGATATATGGGAGTACATAGAGCGTGAGAATATAGAGATTCCATCACTGTACTTTGCGAAGGAGAGACCTGTTGTATACCGTGACGGCAACATCATCATGGTCGATGACGATAGAATGAAGCTGAGACCTGGTGAGAAGATAGAGATGAAGAGTGTTCGTTTCAGAACTCTCGGATGTTACCCACTGACAGGTGGAGTGGAGTCCACAGCGGACACACTCCCTGAGATCATCGAGGAGACACTCAGTGCGGTATCCTCAGAGAGAACCACCAGAGTTATAGACAACGAGGCAGCAGGCAGCATGGAGCGTAGAAAGAGGGAGGGATACTTCTAAGATGAGCGGATTACTTAAATTTATAACATGCGGAAGTGTAGATGACGGAAAGTCAACACTTATAGGACATATATTGTATGATTCAAAGCTTTTATATGCAGATCAGGAGAAGGCTCTGGAGCTTGATTCCAAGGTCGGAAGCCGCGGCGGTGCCATCGACTACTCACTCCTTCTGGACGGACTGATGGCAGAGCGTGAGCAGGGTATCACCATCGATGTTGCATACAGATATTTTACAACAGACAAGAGAAGCTTCATCGTGGCAGACACACCGGGCCATGAGGAGTATACAAGAAACATGGCGGTTGGAGCATCATTTGCCGACCTGGCAGTCATCCTCATCGATGCAAAGCAGGGCGTGCTCGTGCAGACCAGAAGACATGCAAGGATCTGCGCGCTGATGGGAATCAGATACTTTGTATTTGCAGTAAATAAGATGGATCTTGTAGGATACGATGAGAAGCGTTTCAACGAGATCGTGGAGCAGATAAATGAGTTGTCATCAGAGCTCAACCTGCCAAATATCACGATCATCCCAGTGTCAGCGACAGAGGGTGACAATGTGACAAAGAAGTCAGAGAACATACCTTGGTATGAGGGACCAGCACTCCTCACATACCTTGAGGATATAGATATCGCAGAGGATAACACAGAGGCAGGCTTCTACATGCCTGTTCAGAGAGTGTGCCGTCCTGACCACACCTTCAGAGGTTTCCAGGGACAGATCGAGGACGGTGAGATACACGTCGGAGACGAGATCAACACACTTCCAAGCAACGAGACCGCAAAGGTCAAGAGCATCCATGTTGGATTTGACACAGTTGATTCTGCACAGAAGGGACAGCCTGTAACTATACAGCTCGACCGTGAGGTTGATGTGTCAAGAGGATGCGTGCTCACAGTTGATTCAGGTGCACAGGTTGCATCATCAATCACCGCAACACTCCTCTGGATGGATGACGATGATCTGTACAATGGCAAGAACTTCTTCGTGAAGCTTGGAACCAAGATGATCCCTGGTACAGTGACACACATCGATTACACCATCGATGTAAATACAGGAGAGCAGAAATCAGCAGAAACCCTTGCCAAGAATGGTATAGCAGTCTGCAGGATAGCATTTGCCGACAGGATCGTGGTAGACGAGTTCAAGAAGCACAAGACTCTCGGAGAGCTCATACTCATCGACCGTGTAACAGACATGACAAGTGCCTGCGGTGTTGTTGAGGAGGTTCACACTGAGGAGACCGGACTTTACGAGGGACGCGTGGACAGAAATGTGCGTGCAGCGATCAAGGGACAGAAGGCTATCATAGTTCCATTTGCTGCAGCAGGAAATGTCACAAGAGATTTTGTTGAGTCAGTAGAGAAGAAGCTCAGCATCGACGGACGTCACACTTACCTGTACGCTCCTGATATCCGCGAGGATGTAAATGTTGTTCTCAAGCATCTTCACCACGCAGGAATCATCGTGCTCCTCTTCGCAAGCGAGCAGCAGATCGCAGGAATCAAGGTAGAAGGTGCCGAGATCTATAGCGGTGACTGGAATGCCGACGGCGAGCTTGACGCAGACGAGATAGCAGACGAGATCCGCAAGGAGTCTGTATACGACGCGGCTCAGGTTCACGATGGAAATTACATCTAATATGTAAATGATATAGGCGATAACGAGTAAGTATGTTATAGCAGATAAATAAAACGATATAAAAGAGTGCCGTTCTGTGGGACGGTGCTCTTTTTTATGTGCGCGGACAGCGAATAAACAGTGTTTATATGAGTTGCAAAGGCCGACAGATGTGCAGGGATTGAGTCTGTAACGAGGAAAAGTCGGTGATTGAATGAAGCATGGGAGATTGAGCGAAGGCATGTAAATTCAATATATATTCCGTTGAGAATCCACATACCCTATGATAGAATGGAATTAATTATGTACATTAGGATGTCGAAAACATGCCGAGAACAGTAAGTATTGGAAATCAGAGATTTGAATTTGAGGGGAAATGTGTATTGATTGAACAGGAGATATAAGTTATATGGAAGACAACATTTTTTTGAAAGAACAGAAGCCGATAACGCTGGACACATATCTGCAGTACAGCAAGGACGGCAGGGAAAATCTGGGAGATCAGCTCCCGGTATTTGTATACAGGATGCTTGAGTTTTCACTGAAGGAAGAGCTGCGACAGAGATTCGGAAAAGACACCCAGATCGAGGTATTTAGAAGTGCAGGACGCAAGGCTGGCGACTATTTTGCAAGGAATTTCTTGAATCTGGAGTTGCCTATGGACGAGTTTGTAAATGAGCTTCAGACGAAGATGCAGGAGCTTGGAATAGGAGTTCTGAGGATAGAGGACATAGACGAGGAGAGCGGAAGGATCATACTCACGGTTGCTGAGGATGCGGACTGTTCCGGGCTTCCGATACTTGGAGAGACCGTGTGCAACTATGACGAGGGATTTATAGCGGGAATACTGTCACTGTATTCCGGCAGACCGTATCAGGCGATAGAGGTGGACTGCTGGGCGACAGGTGGCAGATCGTGTCGTTTTGATGCACATGTGAATGAGTAAGTATTTTAGATGGGCAATTGTGCAAATGAAATCGCTTTATGCCGGTTTATCTGCATGTGAAAGAAAGTGTAAGAAGGTTTTATAAGATATATAAGATATAAGAGGTTATAGAGATCGTATATGGGAAGAGAAGATAAGAACTGTGACATTTTATTTGAATATCTGAGGTGTATTCTCTATGAGCCGGATAAGGCAAAGCTTGATATAGAGGAGCTTGACGAGCCGTATCGCAAGCTTGGACAGGGACTCCAGTATCTGGACAAGGCGGTTGCTGAGATGAAGACGTGCTCGGCGGCTCTTGCAAAGGGCAATCTGGCGGAATTTACACCGCATCCGGGCAATCTGCTCTGCGATAACCTCAAGGGAATATATTCAAATATGCAGCACCTCACCTGGCAGGCAAAGCAGGTGGCGAAGGGCAATTATGCGCAGGATGTTTCATATCTCGGAGACTTTTCCGAGGCATTTAACACCATGACGGCTCAGCTTAAAGAGCGTGAGGATGCCCTAGTCGGAGAGGCACTCTATGATCCACTGACACATCTTGGCAACAGAAACTATTTTAATCACAGGGTAAATGATCTTGATATAGGGGAGCAGGAGATTGCTCTCTGCTACTGCGATCTGGATGGACTCAAGTACGTGAACGATACATTTGGACATGCTGAGGGGGATGCATATATAAAATGTTTTGCAAATCTTCTCAGGAAGAACACCCGAGGCGGCGACATACTCGCAAGAATGGGTGGCGATGAGTTCTGCGTTGTACTTGAGGACTGTAGCGTGAAGTGTGCCGAGCACAGGATGAGTATCATCCAGCAGAAGTTTGCGGACAGCGCGGACGGACGATATGAGAGGTGTTTTAGTTTCGGCGTGGTGGCTGTGGACAGTGAGAGATTTGCCGGGGCAGGCTCGGTGAGTGATAACTCTGGCGATGCTACCGCAGTAGGCGGAGACAGCATTGTGACTGGGGGCGATGTCGGTCAGTTTGTGGATGTTGATGGTAGATCTTCGGTAGATGCCGGTAGTCCTACATCTGATGATGACAGTAGGATACGTTCCTGCTGGGAAGCTGTCATGGAGCAGGCGGATGAGTGTATGTATAGACAAAAGAGTGAGCATAAGCACAGAGCCGGAGGCGGTCAGGAGCGCAGATGATAATCAGGGATAACGAGAAAGAACAATATCAGATAATCATTTGTGACGACAATGCTGAGCAGCTTGAGCAGATGAAAAAAGTTTGCATAAAAGCCATGCAGATGGCAGATGCGGATGTGCGGGTGTACAGTTCCGGTGCAGACATGTACGAGGATATCAGAGCCGGGAAGTTAGCTGAAAATGGTATCAGGGCGGTGGTGTTCCTTGACATAGAGATGCCGGGGATCGATGGCGTTGAGCTTGGCCGCCGGATCCATGAATGTATGCCTGACTGGGTGGTGGTATTCATAACAGCCCACCCTGAGTATGCCATCAGAGGATATGAGGCAAGGGCATTCAGATATCTGCTGAAACCTCTGACAAATGAATCTGTTAAGAGCGTCATGGATGATATACACAGGGAGTATTCTGGAATACACCGGATGCTGCTTAGTCTTCCGGGGATGGAACAGCCCGTAAGGCTGGACGATATCATTTATATATCGGCGGAGGATAAGTACACGATGATATATACCGGAGACGGGCGGATAACTGACAGGACGAGCCTTGCTGAACTTGAGAAAATGCTGAAGGAGTATGGATTTTTCAGGATTCACAGGAAGTATATCGTGAACATGAGATACCACAGGGAAATATCCAAAGGCAGACTGATACTTAGCGGTGGTGAGGAACTGCCCATCAGTAGGCGCCGCGAGGGTGTGTACAGGGAAATACTAATGAAAAAGATGGAGAAGGATTTGGAAGAATGAGTGGCTGGCTTGCAACTACAGGTATAGTTTTGGTGAATGGTATGGAGATATTCTCCATGATACTGATAATGCAGTTGTTGTTTGGTGTGAAAACGTTTAAGAGACTGTGGAGTTATCCGGTTTTGTTCGCGGGTATATGTGCATACGATGCGGCGGTTATGCTGATATTTAAGGACCAGGACATGATTCAGATGGTCCTTTTCTTTGCGCTTCTAGTAGTATATGGTGCGATCCGGACCCATGGACATCGCGTGCGGGCTGGAATAGAGGGTATACTGTCATGCCTTTTGTATGTGATGTACGGTTTCCTCACGCAGATGACAGGCACCATGCTGGGACTCGACAAATACGAGATCAAACTCGGAAATGAAAGCCAGTCCGTATTTGAATTCTGCATGGATCTGGTCATCCTAGCGGCGTTGATATTTGCGATACACAAGGTGAATGAGCGGCATATGGATGTGAGGCTTACAGTCGGTGAGGAGATACTTCTGTGCGTGATAAGCCTGTTCTCCCCTGTATTCTGCGCCGGGCTTGACAGGATATATAACAATGTGGATGGTATACTTTACTCCATTGCCTGGGTATTGTTTGCGATCGGGGTAAATGTGGCGGTATTTGCGTGGATAATCCATAGAAAACTCACCAGACATTACAAGGATCTTTCGGAAAATTACAGGCAGAGTTTTGATGCCGAGTATGAATATTTCAAGGATTACAAGAGGAACCAGGCGGATGTGGTGAAATTCAGACATGACATGAAAAATCACATGCTGACAGTGCAGGGACTTATGGAGCGCGGCGAGTACGACAAGGCTCAGGCGTACTTCCACGAGATGACAGCGAGCAGCGGCCTTGGGACAAACTGGCTCATGACTGGAAATGAGATAGTGGACATTTTGCTGAATGCGAAGAAATCTGTCATGGACGAAAACGATATACATATCGAAGTGAAGGGAAGTCTTTCCCTGCTCTCACAGATGGACACACCGGATTGCAGTGTGCTCATGGCGAATATTATAGACAATGCCATAGAGGCAAATGCGAACGTCACAGGGGAACGCTATATAAAGATAAGTGCGGCTGAAAATCCTGGTTCACTGATGATTCTTGTGGAAAACTCCATGTCCGGTGAGGCAAAGTTTGACGGCGACAAGCTTATCTCAACAAAACAGGACAGAGACAGCGCACATGGAATAGGTACAGTAAATATAAAGAAAATAGTCGATAAATATCACGGTGAATGTCAGATGGAATCCGGCGACGGAAGATTTGTCGTCAGGATCATTCTGCCGTTTGTCGCAAAAAACGACCGTTCATCGCAATAGAGGGCGAATCTGAGCATGGCCGTGATATACTCCTGATGTGTAAATGTGGGCAAATGGGGGAGCCTGGACGGATATTTGCACAAGCATTACAATGCAGAAGGAGTAAAAGCATATGAAGAAGGATAGGATAAGAAATGGCAGGGGCAGAGCCGGTGCTATGATCATAATGGCGGCTCTTGCGATGGGACTCGTGGGATGTGGAGGTACGGATTCAGCGGACAAGACGACTGGAGGAAAGTCATCGGAGCAGGTGGTAGGCGGTAGCGCAGATGCGGCAGGCAGCGATTCTCTGGCTGATGGTTCTACCGAAGAGGAGAACGATGCGATAGAAGTTTTGAATGACCATGAGTTCAAGTATCAGGGATTTACATGGAGCTTTGAGGGACATACCCTTACAGTCAGCGGAGAGGGAGAACTTAAAGATGATCCATATCATAATGTTGTATCGAACCTGCTTGATGCATTTGGAGAAGACACGGATTTCCTGCATATAGAGAAAATTGTAATAGAGCCGGGGATGACCAGTTTGCCGTATGGTGTATTTTATGGGAAACAGTGGCTCTCAGAGGTCGAACTTCCGGGAACGCTCAAGGTTATAGGTGGTTCTGCATTTGCAAATAGCGTGATCACTGAGATCGTGATACCTGAGGGTGTTGAGGAGATAAAAAATGGTGCATTCTATGGAACCGATACGCTTGAGTCAGTATATCTTCCGAACAGCGTGAAAAAGATCGCCGAAAATGCATTCTGGTCGTCAAACAAGGCGAATATGATCATATACGGAGAAAAGGGTTCATATGGCGAGACCTATGCTAATGAGTATGGATACAACTTCCAGGCAATCGACAAAGCAGGGGATACAAGCGCAGTGGTGAGCACCGGGGATGCGGATAGCACGGAAGATACTGAGAACATGGAAGATGCTGATAGCGCAGCAGATACTGAGAACATGGAAGATACGGATAGCACAGAGAATACGGAAAACACAGAATTTTAGGCCGGGGGTAAGGGCTTAGATAGTACAGAAAATGCATAATTTTAAGGAATCAACGGAAGGGAGGCTGTTGATTCCTTTTTTTGTTACATAAGATTGCGTCAATATCATAAAGTAAATAAAAATTGACATATCGGAGAAGATTGCCAGCGGAATTGGTGGCAGAGAGTAAGAAATGTAAATTTCTCTATTGTGAGAGATTTCAGATGAAAGATACAATTTTATGCGCAAAAGCTTGAAAAAATCGAAAAAAGTGAAAGTGGGTTTCGCTATATGGCATAAAATACCTCAAAAAGATAAAAAATTGTATCCTTTGAGTGAAAATGCAGACCTGTAGCGAAAAATGCCAGCCAGTAGCGACAAGTGCCAGCCCGTAGCTACAATACAGAAGGTCAGTAGCGACAAGTGCTAGCCTGTAGCAACAGATTTTTTCACCTTCCGCACAGCTTATTTTATAATTCCTATTGACATAGTAGGGTATAAGATATATAATCCTATCATGTTCGTAGGAATTATAGGATTTAATAATTAGTGAGGCATAGGAAATCATGAGATTTAACACAGCATTATTACACAGCGCAAAGCTTGGTGATGAGAATACAGGCGCCACACTTACACCGATCTATCAATCCAGTGCATTTTATCAGCCTTCGGCGGAGCAGCATGAGAAGCTCTTCCACAACAAGGCGACGGGTTATTCTTATACGAGGATCAACAACCCGACGATAGTTGCATTTGAGGAGCGGATGACGAACCTTGAAAAGGGAGTGGGTTCTGTAGCTTGTTCCTCAGGCATGGCGGCACTGACAAATGCCCTTCTGAACATAGTAGGAGCCGGCGGAGAGATAGTCTCCAGCACAGGACTCTACGGTGGAACGATAGATCTGTTCCACGATCTGGAGGCATTTGGGATCAAGACGACATTTGTGGAGATATCGGATAAGGATGCGGTCGAGGCAGCGATAAATGAGAATACCAGAGTGATATTTGCTGAGACGATCGGCAATCCGAAGCTGGACGTGGTGGATATAAAGGCTCTTGCAGAGCTGGCACATTCACACAGGCTTCCTCTTCTGATAGACAACACGGTTGCCACGGCATATCTGGTCACACCGCTGACACTTGGAGCGGACATAGTCATCAATTCCACATCCAAGTACATCAATGGCAACAGTGATGCCATAAGCGGAGTCATCACCGACAGCGGCAATTTCAAATGGGACGCAGAGCGTTATCCGCTTCTGCAGCAGTATAAGATGTTCGGAAAGTTCGCCTACATTGCAAAGCTCAGGAACGGACTTTTTAGAAATACAGGAGCCTGCATAGCTCCGCAGACAGCATTTTACAATATGCTGGGCATGGAGACACTGGGGCTTCGAATGGAGCGATGTTGTCACAATGCACTTGCCCTTGCACAGTTCCTGGAAAGCCAGGAGGGCGTGAAGGTCAACTATCCGGGACTAAAGTCCAGTCCTTGGCATGACATTGCAAATGAGCAGCTTCATGGCGGTTATGGTGCCATAATCACTATCAGAGTTGGCAGCAAGGAGAAGGCATTTGCGGTGATGAATAAGCTCACGATACCGCAGATAGTGTCGAACATAGGAGACACGAAGACACTCATCGTACATCCTGAATCAACACTGAATGCGCACAGCACAGAGCAAGAGAAGCTTGACGCCAACGTATATGATGATATGATTCGTATTAGTGTCGGAATCGAGGACGTGGAGGATCTTATAGAAGATTTCCAGAAGGCCCTTGCCGACTAATACACAAATGATTTGGAGGAACTACATATGGCAGTAGATTACGCAGCTCTGAAAAAGGGCGGATTCATGAGACAGAAGCAGAAGAATAACTTTTCTCTGAGACTTCAGGTGGTGGGAGGAAACCTTACCGCAGAGAATCTCAAGAAGATAGCAGAGGTTGCCGAGAAATACGGAGATGGACATGTACATCTCACATCGAGACAGAGCGTCGAGATCCCATTTGTCAAGCTTGACGATGTGGAAGAGGTGAAAGAAGAACTGGCAAAGGGAGGCTGTAAGCCGGGTGTGTGTGGCCCAAGAGTAAGAACAGTCACAGCGTGCCAGGGAAATCAGATCTGTCCGAGCGGCAATATAGACACTTATGACATAGCCAAGAAGCTTGATGCGAGATATTACGCAAGGGAGCTTCCTCACAAGTTCAAGTTCGGTGTCACAGGATGCCAGAACAATTGTCTGAAGGCAGAGGAGAACGACGTGGGAATCAAGGGCGCAATGGTAGTAGAGTGGGATGAGCCATCATGTATCATGTGTGGCGTGTGCGTCAAGGCGTGCCGAGAGGGCGCGATCACCATGGCGGACGGCAAGATCATCCTCGACACAGACAAATGTAACTACTGCGGACGATGCGCAAAGGCATGTCCTACAGATGCATGGAAGGGCGAGACAGGATACCTTGTATCATTCGGAGGATTATTTGGAAATACTATCCACCGCGGCGAGGAGTTACTTCCGGTTGTTACATCTGAGGAGCAGCTTTTCCGTATCACAGATGCGGCAATACAGTTCTTTGCAGACAATGCAAAGCCAAGCGAGCGTTTCCAGTTCACCCTGGAGCGTGTGGGCTTAGACAAATTTAAAGAAGTATTAAAGGAGGCTTACAATGGCTGATTACGAAATCGATGACAGAGTAGACATAACTGATGTGGTGTGCCCGATGACATTTGTCAAGGCAAAGGTAGCCATGGAGGAGCTTGAAATAGGACAGGTGCTTGCAGTTACCATGAACGACGGCGAGCCTGTGCAGAACGTACCAAGAAGCTTCAAGGAGGAAGGACAGCAGATCCTGAAGCTCATCGACAACGAGAACGGTACTTACGATCTTATAGTTAAGAAACTGGAGGATTAGAAAATGGCAGTAAGAGTCAGTACAGAGGATTTCGATGCGAAGGTCCTTCAGTCGGAGCTCCCGGTCATCGTGGAATTCTATTCAGATAGCTGCATACCGTGCAAGCAGCTCTCACCTATCCTTGGCGGCATTGAGGATGACTACGAGGACAAGGTGAATGTATACAAGGTAAATGTAAACTTCGACGCAGAGCTTGCTGAGAAGTACGCAGTGATGGCGTCACCAACCATACTCTTCTTCAAGGGCGGCGAGGAGGTTTCCCGTATCCGTGGTCTTGTGAAGAGAAATGCGCTGGAAGAAGAAGTTAGCAAATTATTGTAGAAATTCTTTGGTAAAGTGACATGATGGAGTATTTGACTGTAGTCAATAACTTCCGGTGCACAGAAGAATGAAACTATATAAATAATTTTATAAAGTATATAATCACATTTTATGCCAGTCCGGCAATGCCGGGCACGGCAAATGAATCGTCAGGAGGAAAGAAAAATGACAGTCACAATAGCAGGAAAGAAGAAAGAGATAGCAGAGAAGACAACAGTAGCTCAGATCATCGTATCAGAGAACGTTGAGAATCCGGACTATGTCACAGTAACAGTCAATGATGAGTTTGTTGACTCAGATGCATTTGCAACAACAGAGCTCAAGGATGGCGACACAGTAGAGTTCCT
Source organism: Bifidobacterium catenulatum (assembly GCA_963600665.1). Taxonomy (GTDB): domain Bacteria; phylum Bacillota; class Clostridia; order Lachnospirales; family Lachnospiraceae; genus Coprococcus. The sequence goes on from CAVCCL010000207.1 coordinate 24,846, forward strand.
CTACTTCATGGGAGGTGGCAGCTTCTAATGGCATTCACAAACGAACAGATGGAGCGTTACTCACGTCACATCATCCTTCAGGAAGTTGGCGTGAAGGGACAGAAGAAATTGTTAAATGGCAAGGTGCTGATCATCGGCGCAGGTGGACTGGGAGCACCAGCCGCTATGTACCTGGCAGCAGCCGGAGTAGGAACCATCGGTATCGTTGATGCCGATGAGGTAGATCTGTCAAATCTTCAGAGACAGATCATTCACGGAACAGCAGATGTGGGCAAGGCAAAGGTTAAATCCGCAAAGGAGACCATGAACGCCATGAACCCTGATGTAAATGTAATCACATACAGAGAGTTCGTAACATCAGAGAACATCATGGATCTCATCAAGGACTATGATTTCATCATCGATGGAACAGACAACTTCCCTGCAAAGTTCCTTATAAATGATGCTTGTGTTATGGCTAAGAAGCCATTTTCACATGCAGGAATCATAAGATTCAAGGGTCAGCTCATGACATATGTTCCAGATGAGGGACCATGCTACAGATGTGTATTCAAGGATCCACCTCCAAAGGATGCGGTTCCTACATGTAAGCAGGCCGGCGTAATCGGAGCAATGGGCGGTGTCATCGGAAGCCTTCAGGCTATGGAGGCAATCAAATATCTCATCGGAGTTGGTGATCTTCTGACAGGAAGACTCCTTACATACGACGCACTCAAGATGGAATTCCACACAGTAAAGCTTCCTCACAAGAAGGGCTGCGGATGCGCTGTATGTGGACCAAATCCAACCATCACCAAGCTCATCGACTACGAGCAGGTAGAGTGCGACGGAAAGTAATTTTCATAAGGTTGAATATAAGGAGGATATGAAGTAAGATGTTGTACATGACAAAGTCTGATTACGAGAAGATACTTGCACACTGCAAGGAAGGCCTTCCAAATGAGTCCTGTGGTCTGATCGGTGGTGTCAAAGAGGGAGACAAGAAGTACATCAAGAAGGTGTATCTCCTGACAAATATTGACGCCAGCAATGAGCATTTTTCCATGGACCCAAGAGAGCAGCTTGCGGCAGTGAAGGATATGCGTGCAAATGGATATGAGCTTCTTGGCAACTTCCACTCTCATCCAGAGTCTCCATCCAGACCTTCGGAGGAGGACAAGAGACTTGCATATGATTCAAAGGTGAATTACCTGATCCTCTCCCTCATGGAGATTGATAATCCGGTACTCAAGGCCTTCAACATAGATGAGGAAAAGAATGTGACGATAGAGGAGCTTGTTATAGAGTAGTTTACCTGTTTGTCCGATGTATTTCAGGTATGTCGGCAAAGCATGTAAAGCACGATAGATAGCAGGAATTGAAACAACAGGGCGGGCTTTGATACCCGCCCTTGTTCTTTACGATGGCTTGTCATAAATTTTCGTTTGGAGTTACTGAAGATATGTTTTGCATAAGTATAAACCATAAGAATACACCGGCTGATGTCAGGGAGAGATTTGCATTTACGACAAAAGGACAGAGACAGTTCACTGAACGCCTTAAGGCTGCGGTGGGTGGATGTGTCGTGTTGTCGACATGTAATAGAATGGAAATATACTTTACGGAAAAATGCGAGCCGTGTGAGTCTGTGATAACAGAGAAAATGAACAGCGGTGAAGCTTCCGATGTGCGATATGGCCTGCTTGAACAGGTGGAAATGTTACTGGCAAATGACAGGAATGTTCCTGTCAGCCTCATAAGAAAATACAGCATGAATTATGAGGGATTCCAGTGCATGTTACATCTTTGCAGAGTGACATGTGGAATGGATTCCATGGTGCTCGGCGAGGTGGAGATCATACATCAGGTGAAGGGCGCATATCTTATGGCAAAGGAGCTTGGAGCCTGTGACGGCGAGCTGAATATAGCATTCCAGGGAGCACTTGCGGCTGCAAAGGCGGTGGCAACGGAGAGTGATACCACGAGACTTCCGGTATCCGTCGGAACCTTGTCGGCCAGGGAGGCAGTGAATTTTATAAGAAATTGTGATATTGAGATTCCATGCGGAGATGCGCTGGGTGATGCGGTAGGCTGTAGAAATGAAAATGCTGAAAATACAAGTGCTGGTCGAGTCCTTGTTGTAGGGGCCACAGGCAAGATAGGCAGCATAGTTGTCAAGGATATCGCAGATCTTGCGCCGGACATAGAGATAATAGGCACAAGCAGAAGTCATCACAGTGCAGATGAGATATTTGGCAGACATCAGCAGATCAGGATAGAGGACTACAGCAGAAGATATGAGCTGGCAGCCTGGGCGGATGTCATCATCAGTGCGACAGCAAGCCCCCATTATACATTTGTCAGGGATGAGCTGGCGGAGGCTGTGAAAATGCAGCCGAAGCGGAGATTGTTCCTTGATCTGGCAATGCCCAAGGACATTGATCACGCGGTCTCAGATGTGGACGGATGCGTGCTGCGTGACATAGATTATATAAGAACACTTTCCAGAGAGAATAATGAGAGCAGGGCAAAAACCATCACGGAGATGGAACCATGGCTCATAGCACAGGTTGACGAGATCATGAAAAATATAGCATTTTCGAGGTTCAACAGGGAGCACGGAGATGTGATGGCACAGCTTAAGACTATAGACGGCGCCAAGATGGTATACAAACTTAAAGGACAGCTTGAGTATGAGGCATTTGAGAAGGTGCTTGCGGGCATGGCAGCGGATGCAGATGAGTTTAATAATATAGATTAGAGGTAGATATGTCGTATTTCCCATTTATGATCGAACTGAATAATGAGAGATGTCTGATTGCCGGTGGCGGAACTGTTGCATACAGAAAGGTGTGCAGCATGCTGGAATTTGGGGCGGTGGTCACGGTGGTTTCACCGGAGTTCTGCCCGGAGCTTCTGGAGCTGGCGGATCGGATAAATACGTCAGACAAATATTGTGCGGCGACAAGCGATGACCGAACGGATGCAGCGACAGGGGATTGCAAAACTGATGCAGTGGTAAGTGATGACAAAATGGATGTAGCGGCAAGCGATTGCAAAACCTGTGTAGAAATACAGAGCAGGGAACAGAATGATCGCGGAGCTGGAGAGGATTTTGCAGATTATTCTGGCCGCCTCACACTTATAAAAAGATGTGTACAGCCCCAGGATATAGACGATGCATTTGTCGTCATAATGGCGACGGACGATGAGAAAGTCAACCACGACATGGCGGAGCTTTGCAGGCAGAAGCGCATACTGGTAAATGTGGTGGATGTGAAAGCGGATTGCGGATTCTACTTTCCAGCAATCATAAAGGACAAAGAGGTCGTGATAAGCGTTTCCACCGGAGGTCAGAGTCCGGTGCTGGCGGGCACGATCAAGAGAAATATAGAGAGCCATTTGGACAGGAGTTATGGTGACATAGCAGAGCGGATGGGTGAGCTTCGGGAGCAGATCAAAGCACAGATAGATGGCGAGGAAGAGAGAAAGAAAGCATTTCAGCAAATGGTTAGGAGTCTGTTAGATGAGTGTTGAAAAAGGACAGAACATAGACAAACTGAATGCCTGTAAGTGCACGGAGGTTGATGCAACAGGCGGATGTCACAGTGACAGTATGTATGGTGAAAGCTGTAGCTTGAAAAATACAGTCAAGGTCGGAACCCGTGGCAGCAAGCTCGCTCTTGCTCAGACGGAATTGGTTATAAAGGCGCTCGAGGAGAGCTTTCCTCAAGTGGACTTTCAGATGGTCACCATGAGTACCCGCGGTGACAGAGACACCAGCCGGGCGCTTCTGGAATTTGGCGGCAAAGCGGTATTTGTTGAGGAGTTTGAGGAAGCGATACTTAAAGGCGACATAGATATAGCGGTGCACAGTGCCAAGGATATGCCGATGGAGATCATGGAAGGCCTGATGATAGCGGGCACACTTCCGAGGGCTTGTCCGCAGGACGTTCTCATATATAAGAGCAGCAGGACATTTGACAGGAATGATAGATTCGTGGTGGGAACCAGCAGCCTGAGAAGGCAGTACCAGATAAAAGACATGTATCCAAATGCGGTGTGCAAGAACCTGAGAGGAAATGTCGGCACCCGCATACAGAAACTGGAGGATGGCGAATACGATGCCATCATTCTTGCAGCGGCAGGGCTTGAGAGACTGGGGATCATCGAGAAAACTGACGATGTGCTGAGTGTACAGGCGCAGACGAAAATAGAAAAGATTGAAGTATCTGAGGTTGAAAAGTCGACTGAAACAGAAACTTCAGAGAAGAAAGATAAAGTTATTGTAGATAAAAATAATGGCAGCACATCATGTTTTGAAGTGCACAAAGACGAACTTACATTCAGATATCTCAGCACAGAGGCCATGCTTCCGGCAGCGTGTCAGGGAATCATAGCCATAGAGACACAAACATCTGGCGAAGCATACGACATGGTAAGGGCAATAAATGACACAGAGGCATACACACAGCTCACATGTGAGCGGGCAGTCCTGAACCGCCTGAATGCCGGCTGTCACGAACCGATAGGCGTGTACTCAGAACTGGATGGCGACAACATGAAGCTGAGCCTGATGAAAGCAGACGCGGCTGCTTCGGACAAAGATAAAGATGAAGAAATCCAGATACACAAAAAGACGGTAGAGGGCAACACCGCAGACTGGGAGCAGCTTGTAGAGAGGTTGATAAAGTAGGTTATAACATAACAGATATGTTTATATTTCATGAAAAGTAAAATGTTATGAAGCAGTGCATTTGGAAGATAAGTAGAAAAGTAAATTTTTTCGATACGTAAGCTTGGTGAGTTGGATTTGTGCCTGCGGGGCGGGTAGCACAATGCGATTGAATCTTGTCGCTTCTTGCCGAGTTGTAGCCCCCAATGTCCTTATCGGGGGCGGAAACGAGTGCAGATAGAAGCAAGACAAGATGATTGAGCTGTGCGTAGCCACGTAGACACAAATCCAACTCACCAAGCGAATGGAGAAATAAAAATGGTATATTTGATAGGCGCAGGCCCCGGTGACCCGGGTCTCATCACGGTGAAGGGCCTGGAATTCATAAAACAATGCGATACAATCATATATGACAGACTTGGGACCTACCAGCTTCTGGAGATGGTGAAGCCGGACTGCCGCAGGATATATGTCGGCAAGCAGGCGGGCAGCCACTACAAGAAGCAACCGGAGATAAATGAGATACTAGTCGAGGAAGGCCGTAAAGGTAATATGGTGGTTCGCCTCAAGGGCGGTGATCCATTTGTATTTGGAAGGGGCGGCGAGGAAGTGACCGCACTTCTCGAGGCGGGAATCCCATTTCAGGTGATACCGGGAATAACATCCGCAGTGGCGGTTCCGGAGGTGTGCGGAATACCGGTGACGCACCGTGGAACGAGCAGAAGCTTCCACGTGATAACAGGTCACAAGCGGGCGGATGGCAAGGTGGAAAATTCGGCAGGCGATTATGATTACATCAGAAATCAGGAGGGGACAAGCGTGTTCCTGATGGGACTGAACAGACTGCCACAGATCGTTGAAAGACTTGTCCAGACAGGAGCGGCAATAGATACTCCGGTTGCAGTTATTTCCAAAGGAACTATGCCGGGACAGAGAATAGTCCGTGGTGACATACAGTCCATTGCGGACAAGGTGAACGAGGCAAAGCTTGAATCCCCTGCGATCATAGTCGTAGGTGAAAATGCAGCGCTGGACTTCACTGCACCGATCCGGGGACCCCTTCAGAATGTTCACGTTGGGCTAGTAGGAACACCAAAGCTTCGCGAGAAGATGAGAGTTGCCATAGATGCGCTTGGCGGTCAGTCCTACAGCATAGTGGATATGAGCGTGGAGCAGACGGAGGAGAAGAACAGACTCCGCAGAGCTTTGGAACATATAGAAGATTATAGCTGGCTGGCATTTACCAGTCAGAACACCATAACCCTGTTTTTCAAATGGCTCAGGGAATGGAACATAGATGTCAGAAAACTGGCACATTTGAAACTTGCGGTGGTAGGTGCCGGGACAAGGGATGCGTTAAGGACCGAGGGTTACATAGCGGACTATGTGCCGGATGAGTACACAACCAGCGCCCTTGCCAGAGGGCTTGCAAATGTGATGAAGGACGGAGAGAGACTTCTCCTTCCGAGGGCAGTCCAGGGTAGTGAGACGATGCTTGATATACTTGATCAGGGCGGCGTGGCATATGAGGAGATCCCGGTTTATGATGTGGTTGGCCGCAGGATGGAGAGCATACAGTACCTGAAGGATCTGGATGTGATAACATTTGTCAGCGCATCAGGAGTCAGGGGATTCATGGAAGTTCTTGACGCAGAGAAAAAAGCCATTGATCTGGAGCAAACATCCAACGCTACAGACTTGTGCGGAAACCATAAAGATATTAATTTGAGCGCGCATGATATAATGAAAGATATCCGCATAGCGGCACTTGGAAAGGTGACCGAGGAGGCTCTGGAGAAGGCTGGCTATCATGCAGACATAGTTCCGGAGATTGGTGATATCGAGCATCTTGTGTCAGCCATAGGTGATTACTATTATAGAGAAAAGAGGCAGTAACATGATAAGACTCAGAAGACTTCGCGGCAGCGAGGCTATCAGAAATATGGTCAGAGAGAACAGGGTTAACAAGGATGATCTTGTATACCCAATGTTTGTGGCAGAGGGAACAGGGATTAAGAATCCTGTCGACTCCATGCCGGGCATATATCAGTATTCACTTGATACATTTGAGGAGGAGCTTCACAGAGTGGCGGACGCTGGTATCAGTGCGGTCCTTCTGTTCGGCATACCGGCCCACAAGGATGAGGTTGGCAGCAGCGCATACGATGATCAGGGAATCATGCAGAAAGCGGTCAGAAGGATAAAAGAGTTGTATCCGGACATGATAGTCATAGCGGACATTTGTCTGTGCGAGTATACATCGCACGGTCACTGCGGAATCATCCGTGACGGCAAGATACTCAACGATGAGACTCTTCCATATCTGGGTAAGATGGCTGTATCCCTTGCAAAGGCAGGCGCGGACATGGTGGCTCCGTCAGATATGATGGATGGGCACACCGCATACATCAGGCAGGCGCTTGACGACAATGGCTTGACGGATGTCCTCATCATGGGCTACAGCGCGAAATTTGCATCCGGTTACTATGCTCCATTTCGCGATGCGGCACATTCGGCACCGCAGTTTGGAGACAGAAGGACATATCAGATGGATCCCGCAAATGGCAGAGAAGCTCTGAGGGAGTGCGAGGCGGATATTGCCGAGGGCGCAGACATAATCATGGTCAAGCCTGCACTTGCATATCTGGATGTAGTCAAGGATGTGAGAAATCACACGGACTATCCTATAGCAGTATACAATGTCAGCGGCGAGTACTCCATGGTCAAGGCTGCAGCGGCAAATGGCTGGATAGACGAGAAGAGGATCGTCATGGAGAACATGACAGCCATGAAGCGAGCCGGCGCAGGAATCATCATAACCTATCATGCTATAGATGTTGCGCACTGGCTTAACGAGGAGAATGCGACATCGACACTTAGAAGAAGGTAGAACTAAGTAGGACAATAGTTGCTATGTATAACGAGATGTTTTTATCTATTTGGAATATAAAATAGAAAAAGATACAAAATTTTCGCAAAAGTCCTTGATTCGAGTCAAAAGATACATGAATTGCAAATCCTTGTATCTTTTGGGAAAAATTCCTTTGAAAAGATACAATATTGTATCTAAACAGCTAAAATAGCATGCTTTTGCGAAAAACAAATAGAAAACAAAAGGGAATCAAAAAGATAACAAC
>CAVCCL010000208.1:0-6642 GCA_963600665.1 Bifidobacterium catenulatum
TGTGAGATCATTGCCAAATTCGAGGTAAATGACATCTCTTATGCCGCTCTGCTTCCTGCAGATGACGAGGATGCCGATATCATCGTGTACAGATACAGCGAGCAGGGCGACGATGTCACCCTCGACGAGATCACCGACGAGGCTGAGTTCAACGATGTCGCTGACGCCCTCGACGAGATCCTGGACGATCTGGAATTCAATTCAGATGACGAGGAATAATATCCGTACATCTATGCGTTTTCTATAAGCTCGTTATTTATCGTGTATTCAAGGCTGAGCGTCTTTGTTTCATGTATATCATCGAAGTGGACACACAGCTTTCTGTCATCTACATATGTGATGACTCCACGTCCATACCGCTTGTGGATTATGGTGTTTCCTGTTTTTATCAGAGACCTGTCCACAAGCATTTCCTGGACAAATCTCGAGGTCACTGCTTTTCTTCCATACATTTTCTGGGGAACATACACATACAGTCCATACTTTGCCCTCGTGACGGCCACATAGAACAACCGGCGTTCCTCCTCTATATTTCCATCTCCGACCGATTTCTTATGAGGCGTTATATCCTCAACAGCATCCATTATGAATACATATGAATACTCTAGTCCCTTTGAGCAGTGCATAGTCGAAAGTGTGACTGCATCACCTGCCACACTGCCCTGCCTGCTCTGCTCTCTGAGCTGTTTTGTATATTCATCTATATACTCCATCCAGCCGTCGAAGCTCAGGAAGTCTTTTGCACTGTCCTGTATCTCCTCCAGGATATCCATATAATCGTCCTCACTCACACCCCTGTACTCAGCATATTCCCTCACATACGCATCCAGTCCAACCGCTTTCCTTATATAATTCACGGCCGCATACGGCGCAAGTCTGCTTATCCTCTCCAGATCGTTCTCAAGGACATTTATGTTGTTGACTATTCTGTACTTATCCTTATAATGCTGCCTCAGCTCCTCAAAGTTCACCACCGGCGAGTCAAGTGCATCTCTGCTTATATACCTGTTCGGCTTATTGATGATCCTGAGGACCGTTCTCCTGTCCCTGCTGCCCCTTGCAAGCCTTATATAGTCAAATATGTTCTCAGCAAGGAAGTGCGTGAAGATATTTGGTATGTTATCCTTCATCAAAAATGGGATGCCATTTTCCATGAGCTTTGAAGCCAGCGCCCTCGGCTCGGTATTCGTCCTGAATATGATCGCCATTTCACGGTATGGAATCCCAGCTCGGTTAAGCTCTGTTATCCTGTCTATGATCTTCTTATTCTGCTCCGTCATGCTGTCCGTCTTAACTATATGGACTCTGTCACTCTGTCCCGCGGCAAATGCCGACCTGAGCTGCTTCTCATATCTGTCCCTGTTATTCTGTATTATCCTCTTTGAGCACTCAACTATATCGTAGCTGCAGCGATAATTGACATTCAGGTATTCTATGACCGTACCATGGAAATCCTCCGGGAACTTCTTCATTATAGCCGGAGCAGCCCCCCTGAAGCCATACACCGACTGATCATCGTCACCCACGGCAAATACGTTCTGGCTCTCTCCGGCCAGCAGCTTCACAATGTCATACTGGATCATATTTATATCCTGGAACTCATCTATGAGTATGTACCGAAACTTGTTCTGCCACATCTTAAGTATGTCTGGTCTCTCCGACAATAGCTCATATGTGAACACCAGCATATCGTCAAAATCTATCTTCCCGCATCTTCTCAGGAAATTCTCATACTCATCGTACACAACTCGGAAATCCTCAGGCTTCATCGTTGTGCTCTCATAGTTCTCAAGACTCACTCTCTCGCTCTTGACATTGCCTATCTCCCCGACAACATTCTTGGCAAAATCCTCCTGACTGTCATACCTGAAGCCGTGCCTGTCTATGCTGTCCCTTATGACTCCATACTTTTCTGAATCCGTGACGATATTCGCCGCTGTGTAATTATATGCATTTCTGAGCATCCAGAAAAATACAGAGTGAAACGTGCCAAAGGTTACCCCGCGAACGCCCGGACACAGCTCCTGAAACCGCCCCTTCATCTCATTTGCCGCAGCCTTCGTGAAGGTTATGACCAGAATATTGTCAGGTCTCACGCCATGTTCTTCTGTCATGTATTTTATCCTGTGGGTGATGACCGTAGTCTTACCTGAACCAGGCCCTGCAAGCAGCAGCATCGGCCCATCGCAGTGTCTCACCGCTTTCTTCTGGGATTCATTAAATTCCATCTGTATATCCTTTCACGCAAATATAAAAGGCGGTCAAAAGTTTACCCTTTAACCGCCTTCTCATATCTGCCAGTTATATCAGCATGATATATATCATTACTTACCGCAGCACTTCTTGTACTTAAGTCCGCTTCCACATGGACATGGATCGTTTCTTCCAACCTTTGGTGCCTTGATGATAGTCTTAGATGACTTCTGTATCTTGTAGAGCTCGTCTCTCTTTGCCTTGGAGAATATTCCATCCCACTGAGGAAGAGTGTAGAGCCACTCTGCATTGCACTCAACCATGTTCATATAAAGCTTCTCATAATCTATAGGAAGCTTAACCTCTGAGTCCTCTGTCACATCATCAAGATTGTTTGATTCTGCAAGACTGTCATCTATTCCGTCGAGGAATCCGATCATATACTGAATAGTGAGTCCGTACTTCTCTGCAAGCTCTTTTACAGTTCCATGTACAGGGTCTGCAAGAGGATTAGCAAGAAGCTGCTCATATACGCCCTTCTCTGCCTGGAAATAACTAACCCAGAATTCCTTTCCCTCAGGTGTTCTGTCATCTAATCCGTATGCGTAATCACGCCATTCTTTTAATAAACTCATTTCATCTACCTCTTAAGTATTTTTTGAACTTTAAAGAGTATATCAAATTATGTAATTTTTTTCAACATATTTGTACTGTTCTACTTGTTCTGATCTCTCATATCTTCGCCCTTGCGTCTGAGCACCCTGGCGATGAGCCATATTCCCCAGCACACAACAGGAATGACCACATCAAGGAATATCATACCCATCAGATTATCACTTCCGGTTATTCCCATTATAAATGTCGCAACATACATTCCGATGAGCACAAGTACAAGCAATATAGCTCCAATTCTCTTCAATATATCCATATCAGTCTCTCTTCTTTATCTTATCAAAATACGCCTTGATCTCTCTCTCATAGCCATTGTCCGACGGCTCATAGAATACCCTGCCGGCAATCTTATCAGGAAGATACTGCTGGTCAACGTAATGATTCGGATAATCATGGGCGTATTTGTATCCTGAGTGTCCAAGCTTTGCTGCACCGCCGTAATGTGCATCTCTGAGATACACCGGAACCTGCCCCGTGTCCTCATGCTTTACCGCATCCATAGCCGCAAATATCGCATTCACCACAGAATTGCTCTTCGGTGCACACGCAACGTAGGAAGCCGCATGGGCAAGTATTATCTGTGCCTCAGGCATTCCGACTCTCTCCACAGCCTGTGCACATGCCGACGCCACCACGATAGCATTCGGATCAGCATTGCCCACATCCTCACTGGCACATATCATGATCCTCCTTGCAATAAACTTTATATCCTCACCGCCGTAAAGCATCTTTGCAAGATAGAATATCGCCGCATCAGGGTCTGATCCACGCATGCTCTTTATAAATGCGGATATTATATCATAATGATTATCTCCGTCCTTGTCATATCTTATAGCTCTCTTCTGGATACATTCCTCCGCCACTTCAAGCGTTATGTGTATCCTGCCATCCTCGCTTCTCTCCGTCGACAGAACTCCGAGCTCTATGGCATTTAACGCACTTCTCGCATCTCCAGACGCCATGTCTGCAAGAAAGTCCTCGGCATCCTCATCAATGTCCGCATCAAATGCACCCATGCCATTTTCTGAGTACACTGCCTTGTGGATGAGCTTCTTGATGTCCTCCCTGGACAATGGATTGAGCTGGAATATATGGGATCTGGATATGAGAGCCCCGTTAACCTCAAAATAAGGGTTCTCCGTGGTCGCTCCTATGAGCACCACCGTTCCATCCTCAACAAATGGCAGGAGATAATCCTGCTGTGACTTGTTGAATCTGTGGATCTCATCGATGAACAGTATAGTCCGTCTGCCATACATAGCCTTGGTATTCTTCGCCTCTTCCACAACCTTTTCCATGTCCTTCTTGCCCGCCGTTGTGGCGTTGAGCTGTCTGAACTCCGCCTTGGTTGTATTGGCTATGACCATGGCAAGCGTAGTCTTGCCGGTTCCCGGAGGGCCATAAAATATAAGCGAACTTATCTTATCCGCTTTTATCGCCCTGTACAGAAGCTTGTCCTTGCCTATAATATGTTCCTGTCCAACCACGTCATCAAGGCTGGTCGGTCTCATTCTTTTTGCCAGAGGAGAATCATCCTCCGAAAAATTCTCCCTCATATACTCAAATAAATCCATCTTTATGTCCCTGCCATCTAATATTCAGTGTCATAAGACACTTCGAAGCCCGATATCTTCCAATAACGGGCTTCGCATGTATCCATATCATATCATCTACTTGATAATGTCCAGTTTCTTCAGCATGTCATTAAACTTCATGATATCAATCGGCTTACATATGTAATCATCATAATCGTCGCTGGCGAGATTGCTGTCAAAGCTTGCCTCGTCAAGTGCGCTGGTCATTATGACCTTCGATCTGAGCATCCTTGACACTCCGTGCTTTCTCTCTGCACTTCTTATGGATGCCAGAACTTTGTACCCATCTATCTTTGGCATCATGATATCAAGACACACCAGCTCGAACAGTTCGCCCTTCTCAAGAGCATTTACAAATTCATCAACCGCTGCGATTCCATCAGGTGTTATGACCACATCACCAAACTTACTCAAATACTTGGATAAAAATTTTGCATTTGCAACATCATCCTCAGCTATTAATATCTTCATGACAATTCCTCCCTAATTTTACAACCTAAGTACTTTCTCAAGATGACTGAGCATCTCCTTGATCTCAACCCTGAAACTCTTCCTTGAGTATTGGTTTCTCCGTTCAAGCAATCCCTCTGTAAAAATTCCGTTGAACATGAGCGTAAGTTCCTTCGGTGAGAAAACCGCTCGTATCTCCTTGCTGTCAATCGCACTCTGAAACAATGTGCATACAAAATCATTACGCTTCAACATACACTCAGAGATGATCTCTCTCGTCTCTGACATGTGAAGCAATTCTTCATAATGCAGCATTATCGCACCCATACCAATATAGTTATCATAATATGTTGCATATGTATCTGCATAATACTTGATCTTATCCAGGTATGTCCCGTCAAGTCTCTCAACAGTCCTCTGGATATTGACATCAAATGCCGCATATTCGTTCACAACCGCTATAAGTACCTCATCTATACCCCCAAAATACTTATATATCAGCGTATCAGATATATTCTGCTTTCGTGCAAGGTTCTTCGGTGTAAGAGCATGTAATCCCAAATCTCCAATTAGTTCGATAGCTGAAGCGACAATTTTATCTCTGCGCGAAATATAACTATCCTCCAATGTCTGTTCCTCCCATTACACATAATTTTTGCCCTTAGAACACTGGTTTTATTCTATGTCATGGGATATATTTTGTCAACATTTTAGACTATCAAGAGTTTTCCTTTTTCCCTGCTGTACATATACAGACTGTCAGACAGATAATCCATGGCAGGCACTGTTACCTTGTTCGCCTCTCTTATGAGATCCTTGTAATAATCCTCTGTGTAATCCGCACTTGCCCTGATAAACAACAGCTCATGCACACTGGATGGCAGGATATATATGTCATCACCCACCATATTCGCACACTCCTCAAGCATTCCATCATACAGTACGGCCGTGGCCCCATTGATACCGTGCGTGTTTGACAACATGTACAGTTCATCCACATTGTCACAGTCTTCATCAAACTCTATCCCTTCATATCTGCCCTTCAGCGCATCAAAAAGGTTCTGTCTTACACACGGAAACATTCTCTGGGTGTTCTTAAGTGCATTCTTATACAACGTATCCAGACTGACTCTCCACCTCTTCACATCATTATTGTTGACAATCGTGGTTGCCAGGCCGTCGTTATCCAGACTCAGCACCCTTCTGAAAGTTATCGCAAGATCATTAAACTCTATAAATGGTGCACTCTCAAGCAGCCGGCTATTTCGCTCCCTGTTGACAAGCCGCAATATTATGTTGTCCATAACCTTCGTCTCATCCACCACATCGCGTATATCAAGCTTCCTGCACCTGCAGTTCGCCTCTCTGAGCCTGCATATATCTTCCATAACAACATCAAAATCCATCCCCTGCTCATAATCCCTGTAAAACGGATCAAGATATATCGTAGGACACACCTCTTCAGAGCTCTTGCACACATTCATCGCAGTGAGCTCCACCCCATTATTCTTCAAAACCTTATTGACCCGGATATCTGATCCATCTCCCTGTCTGAGAAGTCTGCTTCTCATTTCATCCACTACTCTGGCTATAAATTCATCAAAATTCATTCAATTCTCCTTTTACAAACAAAATCAAACGAAACGTCCCGATATTTTTTTCCTGAAATATTTCATGGGTGAATTCTATAGAAAAGCTCTGCCAAATTCAATAGTTTTGGTGCGCTTTATAG
>CAVCCL010000209.1:0-9324 GCA_963600665.1 Bifidobacterium catenulatum
TTTGTTGATCTCCATCAGTTGGGGGAGCATCTCCTCAGGTGTCATTGTGGACTGGGAATGGGATAATCTGAGAAGAATTTCCCTTTTTAGCGGGTGCATGTTTTTTAGTCTTGGGTCATTTTGAAGATTCATGTTTAATATCCCTCCATATCATATTTTTCAAACAGGTCTTTGACGGAGCTGTATATATCCTGGGATGCCTGGGATTCAGTGTTGTCGTAGTTTTCTTCGCCCTCGGTTTCAGAGGCATCTCTGCTTTGATAGTGCCGGTACAGAGAATCCGTGGACTGCTGTGTGTTCATTGCTTCCATGGTCTTCATCATATCCATGGCTTTTTTCATGCTGGCAAACTGGGCCCTGATATCGGGAAATCCACACCCGGCCAGGGATGACAGTATATCATCCTGATTGTTTATATCTTTATGGAGTCCACAGGAGTTTACATAATTTGTATCTCGCAGGGCATTCAATATGGCCTGAAGTTCCATGATCTTTATGTACATAGCCAGAGGAGCTTTCATATGGTCATCCACAAATGGGAGGATGGCCTCCATCATGAACAGGCGGTCATCTTTTATTAAGTTGTCCAGTGGATGATGGAAGTTGCCATTAAACATATGAAGCTCCGTTTCATGCAGTGATCACTTGGTAAGACAGCTATACTATATTCTATTGATTTTCAGTAAAAAAATACCAGCAGAATTGCTCCTGCTGGCCACCTTCTGTGGATACCGGACAGCCTTTATGCCCGATATCCCGTTTATGGATAATGGTGAATCCGCTGTTAGCAGCAACCGCAATCATTGCCGCCGCAGCCACCGCAGCCACATCCGTTGTTATTGCCACAGCCACCGCAGCAGAATAAGAGAAGGATGATCCAGATGCAGCTATTGTCATTGCCACAACCGCTGTTTAAACCGAAACCATCGCCGCCGCAGCCACCGCAGCAGAGGAGAAGGATGATGATCAGAGTGCAACTGTTGCATCCACATGAACCTCCGCAAGAAAGTCCATTTCTGCCGCCACAGCCACAACCGCCACAGGCACACTGTGTTGCTGATAAATCACTCATGGTAAGCCTCCATTATTTTGTTCATGGTTTAACATATTCGCATGAACATGATGTGTTACACATTTGTTCAAAAAATATTTTGTTTCATGTAAGATATCTAAAATGTGTTATAAAGCCGCCTTAAGGCATCCAATTCGATGTTCTAAAAACAGATTTACTATGCTATAATAAGCGCAAGTACGCTGAGAATCGGCGTAGGAAGTTTGGAAGGAAAAACGATAAAAAAGGACAGGGGGAAGATAACTTGCTATATCGTTGTGTGAATTGTGGGGGTAACGTAGTGTACGACCCTGCGAAGAAAAAGATGGTCTGCCTTAGTTGCGGGGGAAGCGACTGTCAGGAACTGGTTCCATCACAGGAGCCTGTAATATGTATAAACTGTGGTTCACAGATACCTTACACGGAGTATCAGTCTGCGGGAAGATGTCCTTCATGTGGAACATATCTGCTCAGGGATGACAAAGTCAATTATCCGTATGGGGCTGATGTGATACTTCCTTTTAAGATAACAAAGCATGAGGCTGAGGAGAAGCTGAGGAATGAATTTGGTAAAAAGCTATTTATACCGGGAACATTCCTTTCACAGAAGACGCTTGAGGCGCTGAAGGGAGTGTATGTCCCGTTCTGGATGTACGATTATGATTCGGATGTGGCTTATGAGGCCATAGGAACAAAGGTCAGATCATGGACGTCTGGAGACAAGAGGTATACTGAGACTTCATATTTTGATGTCGGAAGAAAACTGCATGTAAATTATGAGGGCATACCGGTTGATGCATCCATAGCCATGGAGGATGGAATCATGGATCTCATGGAGCCGTACAACTACAAAGAGCTCATACAGCATGACAACAAGTACCTCTCAGGATTCGATGCGGAGACTTACAATATGCCGCCGAATGAGGTGGAGCCGAGGGCTCAGGCGAAGGCGGAGAAGGCCAACAGGGATTGGGTGAGAAGCACCACGACCGGATATTCATCACTTACAAATGAGAGATTCAGGAACAACAACAGACTCACGGGAACAAAGTTCGGACTCATGCCGGTGTGGGTATATGAGTACCGTTTCCAGGGCAGAAACTATAAGTTTTATGTCAACGGACAGACTGGCAAATGCGTCGGAACCGGACCGAAGAGCATGAGTAAGGCAGTGGGACTTACCGCACTTTTGTTTGGCGCAGCATTTGTACTGCTTGATGGCTTGTCTATGTTATTGGGGGTGTTGTAAATGAATGCAGTAAAGAAGTTTATCGTGGCAATGCTCGTGGTACTTGGACTTGGAATAGTGTTCTTTATAGGATACTTTGTGAAATCAAATGCCAACCTCAAGCATGACGCTAGAAATAATACAGAGTGTAAGACAAATGAGAGAGTGTTTGACTATGCAGATAAGTTGTCAGATGCGGAGGAGGAGACACTTCGCGGGGAGATAGCAGAACTGGAAGATAAAGTTGGTATGGACTTTGTCGTCGTTACCATGGATCAGTATACAGACCTGTCAGAATATGATGCCGATGCGGTTTCATATGACATAGAGTATAACACAAAGGATATAGCGGAGAAGATCTGTGATTATTACAGATTCGGCTGGGAAGAGTGGCCTGCGGGAACATATCTCGACGGCAGAGACGCCAGCACAAGCGTAGTTATAGTTGCAAACTGGCAGGAGAACGACGGATACGTATATCTGTGCACAGCCGGCAAGGCGAAGAAGAGAATAAGTGATTCCAAGGCGACATCCATAACGGAATACGGTGGAAAGATACTCAGATCTGATACTCTTGGAGCATTTGAGAGAATGATGTCGAGAACAGAGACGGCCATGAAGAGCAGCACAGGAGGAATAAAGTTCCTGTCACCGTTAATCTGCCTTCTTGTGTCTCTGGGAGCAGCCATCGCATTCTGCATTGTGAATCTGTCAAAGAAGGCAGGAAAAGATACCACAACAGCTTCTACATACAGCGATGGAAATGCCAAGGAGCTTGACAGAAGAGATATATTTATACGTAAGGAAGTAACCAGCGTGACGATCCAGAGCAGCTCAGGAGGTTCTGGTGGATCAGGCGGTGGCGGTGGTCATGGCGGTGGTGGAAGCCACTTCTAAAAATCTGACCGTCCGCGGGAAAGACATATTATGAAGAACAGGAAGTTTGAAAGTTATATTCTAAAAAACAGAATACCCGGGATCATTCTCTCACTGATCATGGTGGGATGCATGATCATCATGGCGTGGCATTTCAGCCTGCCGGACAGGATAAGGAGCAGGACATACAGAAGTATAGCTGATGTGGAATCCAGGGCGAATCCGAACGACAGGGATGTGACGATAACCGTGGACCGGGCAGATTATATCGGATACGATTATTATGTGGATTCTGAGAGGCAGGGCAGATACTACTACTGTCAGCAGGACGGCAGATATGCCATCCTGCTCATCAGGAGTAACGAAGATGTACTGCTGAATTATACGCTGAGAGGCAGAGCAGTCTCTGCGGAGGATGTGTATACATCGATAGTTGACGGACTTGCACAGGACATGGGTATACCATCCCAGCAGCTTGAGAGCAAGGTATATCCACTCATAATAAGTGAGGTGGATTTCCCGAGGATCTATTATAATATGATGTTGCTGGTTCTTGTGCTGACGGCTCTGTGGGCTTTATATAATATAGTCAGATGTATATACGGCGTGTGCTGTCCATGGAAGGTGTCAGGAATGCAGGTCGTATCGGGCGGAAAGGCAGACAGGAATACTGTCAGGGATATAGACGACCAGCTCAGATACAATCTCTACTATGATCAGGATGGTATAGCGATAACAGACAGATATCTGGTATACCATGGAACCTGGCATACGGATGTGGTAGAACTCAGCACCATAGAGACATTCAAGAAGCTTCGGACGTCGGCGAATATAGGCCCGGCAGACAAAAAGATATACAAATTACTCATGGTGGATGTGGACGGTGTGACATATGAGCAGGACTTCAAGACGGAGGTTGCCATTGACGAGGCATTGTCATATCTGAGAGATTCAGGGAAAAAATAAAAACAGTATATGCGGTTCGATATCACACGGATCGCATATACTGTTTTTATTTTGCACGTTATATTTGTACAGACTATACGTCAAGCTTGTCCTGTTCGGAGAGCACTGATGGATCCTCAGATACATCTGAAAGTCCCATGTACTCATCGCCGATTACCTCTGAGGTCTCAGCGTCAGCGGCATTTGCAACGGCGCCGGTTGCCTCGGCGAGAACATCCTCGGCCTCAGCTACGGTCTCGGTTACGGCCTTGGCGGTTGTCTCATCCGGAATATCCGCTGTGGCTTCCGGGGCTACAACATCCTCGGTTGCGGCTTCTTCGGCTGTTGTTTCTTCAGCTCCGGTGGTGTCTTCGTGAAGCGTGAAATATTCACGGTCGCCATCTTCGGTGGAAGCAGCTTTTTCCTTAACCTTGTCCTTGAGTTTGTCATATGTGTCAGAGACAGTGTCCTTTGCTTTCTGAACTGTCTCGGAATCCTTTACCTTATGGTAGGTGTCTTTGATCGTATCCTTTGCCTTTTTAACAGTTTCAGAATCCTTAACCTTGTTGTATGTTTCAGAGTCTTTGATCTTTCTGACTGTCTCGGAGTCCTTTACTTTGTGGTAAGTATCTGTAGCTGTGGCCTTTGCCTTCTTTACAGTATCATTGTTCTCAACTGTCTGGTAAGCTTTGGTTGTCTTGATCTTGTCTTTGAATAAGTAGCATACACTTCCTGCAGCGGCAAGAGTGAGTGCCAGTTTTGTCAATTTGTTCATGATAAAAATCTCCTTCCCATAGAATATAACCTGTCCATTTATTTTAATATGTATTCGTGTCAAATGCAATAAGTGTGGTGGATTGATTCACAGGAATTAATATTTGCGAATGATATACCGTGTATGATATATTCATCTATAATGGAATGGATATATGGAGGTAAAATGGAACATGAATAATAGTGGACAGGATTACAACAAAGAAGAACAGGCGATAAAGGCACTTCAGAAAAACTATTTTCTATGTGCGGCACTCACACTGGCAGTGGGAGTTGGCATGCTCGCATTTACATCATATAAGGTGATCGGGATAATATGCATCGTGCTGTGTGTGGTATTTGGGGTAATGGGTATCGTGCTCGTTGTCAAGCCGGACATGATAGATGTATCAGAGAACGGTGTGATGTCATATAAGAAGAAGGACAAGCCGGACAAAAAGTAAATATATTGTTTTTATGAAAGGACGATAACATGAACGAATACAAGGACGAAAGGGACATTTTGGAGAAGGACATCAAGGCACTTGAGGGGAAGTCTGCAACGTATTCAGGGGTTAGATTTGTGATGTTCCTTGCAGCCCTGGCAGGGCTGATAATAGGAATATACGACAACAGAGTGACAGTCCTGATCCTGGGAATAATCGCCGCGGTGGCATTTGTCGCAATGGTGTTTATCCACGGAAAGCTCAGCGAGGAGCTGGAATATAAGAAAGCCAAGTCGGAGGTGCTCAGGAGGTATATCGAGAGATTCGGAGACGGCTGGAAGAAGTTTGAGGACAATGGTGCGCAGTATCTGGGCGACGACGATCTGGTCGCAAGGGATATGGATCTCCTCGGACAGAGTTCACTGTATCAATTTATCTGTGTTGCGGGAACTGAGGAGGGAAAAAGAGCTCTCGCCGAGAGCATACGCGATCCGAAGTACGATATAGCAGACATAGAGAAGCGCCAGGAGGCGATAAAGGAGCTCACCTCAAAGAGAGAGTTCTCGATGGATTTTGAGACCCTCGGTGTGAAGACCGGAATGGGCAAAAAGAAGAAATATACCGCGGATGAATTTGTGGCATACTGCAATGGCGGTGACCATATTCCTGCGGTGTTCAACATATTGAGATTTTTACTGCCGGCCATAACGCTGGCAGCATTTATACTTGGGATAATGGGAGAGATCAACATAGGCTGGACGCTTGTGTCATTCTTTGTTGTGCTTTTGTTCTCATGGCTTTTTGGCGGAGTTGCGGGTCAGGCCGTCATGCCGATGATCTCATTTGGCTATGTGATAGAGGACTATATAAGAATGTTCGAGCTGATCTCCGGGGAGAACTTCGACAGTGAACTTTTAAATGACATCAAGTCACATCTGTCAAACGACTCCGGTGCCCTTGCGGCTATAAGAAAACTGAGGACGATAAGCGCTGCGTTCAATATCAGATACAATCCGATAGTTCATCAGATACTGTGCGGACTTATAATGTGGGACTTCCACATAGGCAGGATGATGGACAAATGGAAACAGAAGAACGGACAGAGCGTTGAGGGCTGGATAAAGGCTGTATCTGATATGGAGGAGCTAATGTCATTTGCTGTCCTTGCAAGAACGAGGGAAGTCACCTATCCACAGGTCGGTGCAAATGCCAGAGTGCATGTCACCGCCAGAGATATGAGACATCCTCTTATAAGCCCTGATACAGTCGTGGCAAATGACGCGGACTTCAAGGGCGGTGCTACGATAATAACCGGAAGTAATATGTCGGGAAAGACGACATTCCTCAGAACACTGGGTATAAATCTGGTGCTTGCATATGCGGGAGCTCCGGTGTGTGCGGGCTATATGGAGGCTGACAGGATGAAGATATTTACATCCATGAGGGTGACCGATGATGTCAGCAATGGAATATCAACGTTCTACGCAGAGATACTCAGGATAAAGACGATGGTTGAGTACAGAAAAGAGAACAGACCTATGCTCTGCCTTATAGATGAGATATTCAAGGGAACGAATTCAGCCGACAGAATAGTTGGAGCCACACAGGTCATCAGAAAGCTTGCGGGAGCGGGCTCCATGACACTGGTATCGACACACGATTTCGAGCTGTGTGATCTCAAGGCGGAGGACGGAACGCCTGCTGCAAACTATCATTTTGAGGAATATTACGAGGGAGATCAGTTGAAATTCGACTATAAGAAGAAGGATGGAAGATGTACCACGACAAATGCCATGGCGATACTTCACATGGCGGGACTCGACTGATGCTGAAAAATGGCATTATCTGGCATAACAGTAAAAATGCACAAAAAATGCGATTTTTTTAGTGCTATAATTTTTGGGTAATTATGCACAATGACAGTTATCAGTAATAACCAAAAACTTTGTTGAATGATTTTACCAAATATGTTATATTTGGAGTAGTGATTTGAGGGGAATAATACAAGAATATTCGTAAGATAGATATACGAAAACAAAAGGAGGTAGACATATTATGTTACCAGCAAATATAGGACAGGCAGGGGATAACGCATTATCAATAGCGGCATCCAGTAATAAAGGAACACTTATTCGTTATCTGAATGATCAGGTTGAGGACGGATTCTATACATTGGTTATAGACAGCCTGAAGGATTCGAATTTCGATCTGTCGACCATGACAGTGGATGACGAGGTTCGTGCTCAGTGTACAAAGCTGTATGAGCTTGCAGAGTTTGTAGACTTCAATATAAAGGCGACCGGACACTATGCGATCGAAGAGTGGATAGAGCCTTTATTCAGATTTGTATATGGTGATATTGACCCTACCGATATAGATGCACCTGTATCAGCTACAGGTGTTTACCGTTACAGTGTATGGCTGCTGTATCTCTTACAGCTTGAGAAGATCCCGGAGTGCATGAGACTGATCGGGGATAAGATCGCTCCACTTCTCATCAACATTTCATACCAGATACTTGAGGATGATGACAGACCAAAGAACTTTGACAAGGCTCTGCTCGGATATCTGGATCTGATCAATGTGGTTATGGAGATGGATATATCAGCCACAGACATAGGATCTGACTCATATATCAACAACCTCGAGGTACTTTATGACTATGTCATCGAGGATGCACATGCACCTAACGATTACAAGATACAGTTATCTATCAACCTCTTCTCTATCTACATTGCCAACAAGCAGTATGAGAAGGCATTCCAGTTCTACGGACTGAACGCAGAGTACATACCTATAGATAATCTGTCAGTATACTCCAACTTCAAGGAGCTCATCAAGAATGTCACAAGCACAGAGGCAGCAAAGATCCTCAGCAGCAAGGTGGCTTCAGAGATCTCCAAGCAGGAGGTATACAACAAGAGAATAGATTCACTGCTGAATGAGACCTGTGCATTTACCAAGAAGGTATATCAGGCAATCGAGAATGAGCCGGAGGTCAAGAAGGTACTTCAGACACTTGGTTCAGGAGCACAGCTCAGCGGACGTCAGAATATTCCTGAGGGAGCATATGAGTACAACAAGCTCTTCATAGAGTGCGGAATCAAGGCATATGTTAACTCTGATATAACACAGAAGTCATACGAGGAGAAGTACGAGAGTCTGGAGATCCTCTCCAAGGCACTCAACGTACTGTTCGAGGGATACAGCCTGTATGAGGTATCGAACAAGATCGAGGATCAGTACATAGAGCTCACATGGTGCTGCAACTTCCTGAATGCCAACCCTTCAATGCTGAAGTCATTCTTCAGTGTAAAGGAGAAGGTAAAGGTATTTGATGTAAGAAAGAAGTCCATCGTTGAGAAGAACAACAAGAACAAAGAGGTTTACTCAATGCTTGACAACAGACAGAAGATCCTTCTGTTCATGGCAGCAGAGGATATGGTTGTTAACGGACTCAACAGTACCAAGAAGATGGTTCTTGCTTCAAGCTACGATATCAACACAGCCAAGAAGTACCTGCACGAGACATATGTCAGAACAGCTCTTCCTGAGAAGTATAAGGAGGACAATGAGCAGGGCGGCGGCGGTCTCTTCGGTAAGAAGCAGCAGGCTATGCCGGCTGATCTTGTATCACTGTGCAAGGTAGCCATTGTGGAGGAGATGCTGTGCAAGTCAGAGTACCTGTATCACCAGCACACCCTCAAGGGAATAGACAAGCCATCAAACGAGGAGATGACATATTCTGTAGCATGTCTGATCAAGTGTATCAACCACATGATCAACAAGAAGAGCAAGGCTGCTGCAGCTCCTAACAAGAAGGTAATCATAACCAAGACAGGTAAGGTTATAGAGCTTAACGATGAGTCAGGACAGGCACCAGAGAAGCAGGAGTCAGGAATCATCGAGGCTATAGACAATATAGTTGTACAGCTCAAGGATAAGAGCGAGAGCAACGTCAAGTATGTAAAGGATTACATTGAAGACCTTATGAATACACTCATGAAGTACAACTGGGATATGAA
>CAVCCL010000210.1:0-3268 GCA_963600665.1 Bifidobacterium catenulatum
TCTCCATGATAGTGCCCTTGAACAGCCATGTATCCTGAAGCACCATGCCAAATACATCCCTGAGCTCACGTCTGTTGAAGTCCTTTATATTGTGTCCGTCCAGAAGTATGGCACCGCCATTTACATCGTAGAATCTCATGAGAAGCTTGACCATGGTGGTCTTTCCCGCTCCGGTAGGTCCTACTATGGCTACCTGCTGTCCCGGCTTTACATGAGCTGAGAAATCCTTGATGATTATCTGCTCTGGATTGTATCCGAACTTTACATGCTCAAATGTAACTTCGCCCTTGATGCCCTCTGTGGATACAGGATTCTCTACTATCTGCTCCTCTTCCTTCTCCTCCAGAAGTTCAAATACTCGCTCAGCGGCTGCTGCCATCTGCTGCATCATATTTGTGACCTGGGCAACCTGCTGAACAGGCTGTGTGAGATTCTTCACGTACTGTATAAATGCCTGAATATCACCGATCTGGATAGTTCCTCTGATTGCCAGAGCCGCACCTGATATGGCAACTGCCACATATCCCAGGTTGCCGACAAACATCATGATAGGCTGCATCAGTCCTGAGAAAAACTGTGACTTCCAGGCTGACTTGTACAGAGTTTCATTTGTCTCATGGAACTCTTTTCTCACGTCGTCTTCCTTGTTGAATGCCTTTATGACATTGTGTCCGCCGTACACCTCTTCAACCTGTCCATTTATATGTCCCACATACTCCTGCTGCTGCTTGAAGAATCTCTGGGATCTCTTGATGACGAACATCATGAGCATGATACTTATAGGAAGTATCAGTACTGATATGAGCGTCATAAGCGGGCTGATCGTGAGCATCATCACGATTACACCGATAACCGTACTAACCGATGTGATGAGCTGTGTGATACTCTGGTTCAGACCGTTACCCATGGTGTCTATATCATTTGTGATCCTTGAAAGTACCTCGCCGTAGGTTCTGCTCTCAAAGTAGCTCATCGGCATCCTGTTGATCTTCTCGGACACCTCACGTCTCATCCTGTAACACACCTTCTGAGTGATACCGGTCATGATGAATCCCTGAACAAAGTTAAATGCCACGCTGAGCACATACAGACCGAGACAGAACAGCAGTATCTTGCCGATATAGGTGAAATCAATTCCGCCGTTGCCGGTTATCTTGTTCATAATTCCCTCGGACAGGGCTGTTGTCGCCTTGCCGAGTACCTTTGGACATACAACATTGAATATCGTACTTCCAATTGCAAATATGGCAACGACTATAACCGCCGCCTTGTATTTGCCTATGTATCTGAATAACTTTCCTATCGTTCCCTTGAAGTCCTTGGCTTTCTCGCCGCCAGCCATGACGCCTCTTCCACCTCTCGGGCCTCTGAAACCTCTCTGATTGTTGTTATGTTCTGCCATGTCCTACACCTGCCTTTCTGAGTCAGTTCCAAGACTGGCCGCTATCTCTGATGGAGAAAGCTGTGACTCGGCTATCTGCCTGTACTCCTCACAGGTCTGCATAAGCTCCTTGTGAGTTCCCTTGCCAACTATCGTACCCTCATCAAGGACAAGTATCTGATCTGCTGAGAGAATGGTGCTTACACGCTGGGCAACGATAAATACCGTGCTGTCCTTCACGTGATCGCCAAGTGCCTTTCTGACCGCCACATCTGTCTTGAAGTCAAGCGCCGAAAAGCTGTCATCGAATATCAGGATCTTCGGCTTTCTCGCTATGGCTCTTGCTATTGCAAGTCGCTGCTTCTGACCGCCGGATACATTTCCGCCGCCCTGGGCAACTGCACTGTCGTAGCCGTGATCCTTCTCCTCTATGAAGTCCGATGCCTGGGCTATCTCAGCCGCAAGTCGCACTTCCTCATCGGATGCATCAGGTGCACCGAATCTTATATTGGACGCTATCGTTCCTGAGAACAAGATTCCCTTCTGTGGGACAAAACCGATATTCTGTCTCACGCTCTCCATGGTAAGGTCTCTTATATCCTGACCGTCTATCGTTATCGAGCCCTCCGTCACATCGTAGAATCTTGGAAGGAGCTGAACCAGTGTACTCTTACCACAACCGGTACTTCCGATGATCGCCGTGGTCTGTCCTGGCTTAGCCTCAAATGATATGTTCTCCAGTACATTCTCATCTGCGCCCGGATATGCAAATGCAACATTGTCATACTTTACAACACCCTTTGGCGCTTCAAGCTTCTGTGCCTCTTTTGCATCCTGAATAGTCACATCCGTATCTATGATCTCCTGTATTCTGTCCGCTGCCACGCTGGCACGAGGGAGCATGACTGACATCATACTGAGCATAAGGAAGGACATGATAATAAGCATTGTGTATGTAATAAATGCAGTCATTGATCCTACCTGAAGGACACCTGCATCGATCTTGTGGGCTGCAACCCACTCTATAAGTATGCTTATGGCATACATGATGAACATGAGTATTGGCATTGCAAATGTCATGACTCTGTTGACGAACAATGTGTTCTTCGTCAGGTCTTTATTTGCCTCGTCAAATCTCTCTTCTTCACGCTTCTCTCTGCCAAATGCCCTGATGACCGGAATACCTGTAAGTATCTCTCTTGACACAAGGTTTACCCTGTCCACAAGTGTCTGCATGATCTTGAACTTAGGCATGGCAATGACCATAAGTGTTCCCATGAGAATGATAACGGCCGCAATACCTATGAAGATAACCCAGCCCATTCCGGCTCCGGTCTCCACTACCTTGATGATACCTCCTACCGAAAGTATAGGTGCGTACAGTACCATTCGAAGCATCATGACCGTTACCATCTGGATCTGCTGAACATCATTTGTCGATCTGGTTATGAGTGATGCGGTTGAGAACTTGTTGATCTCAGCATCGGAGAATGCAATAACCTTGTTGAACACCTTTTCTCTGAGTCCGCAGGCAACACTTGCCGCAACTCTTGACGCCACAAGTCCTATGAGGACTGCCGCTGCAGCCATGAGAAGTGACATTCCAAGCATCTTCACCGCTGCCCACTTGAGGTATGTCATCTGTCCGGCTTTATAATCGTAACCAAAACTGTCGTAACATATCTTTGTACACGCGATGGCTGTGGATTCCATATAATCCTCGCCCATGCTGTCGAGCATACCGTCAACTGTAGGCTTCATCTGCTCTCCTATCTGAGCCCACATCTCCTCCGGCATCTCGTCCAGGGTGATTCCCATCTTGGCAAGTCCAGCCTTGATCTCATTGTCCTCGTCCGAGTTCACCATCTGATATGGATAGTAGTACAT
>CAVCCL010000211.1:0-7949 GCA_963600665.1 Bifidobacterium catenulatum
TACTTTTCAGCAGATCCAGATCAAGGACATAAAACTGCTCTGCTCCATCATCAAGATCTATCTTCTTTTTGGATGTGAGCACGATCTTGTAGTAATCACGCTCTTCATTTACAGGAATATTGAACACGGACGGCGAAAGCCATCTGGAATATCTGGTCCTGTATATTCCATTGACATCCAGTTTTGCATGAAACAGACTGTTCCATGGGATATTGCCATAAGCAATGTAATTTCCATCCGGGATCTCCATCTTGTATACACGCTTCTTCGCTTTACTTACAACCGTCTCGTACTTTAAAGGTTTATAGATCTCAACCTTTCTGCCGAGCAGCTCGCTATAGAGCTCATTTTGATATTCAAACGGATTGCCATTATATTCTGCCGCCGTATATTTGCCTGAATCATATACAAATGCCATAGGCAGGCTGTATGGATTCTCATATACACCGGCTCCATTTGCATTGTCTGCAATATCCTCTACTTTATTCATGCCCTCCAGAGCATAATCAGATACGATGTATCTGACGCCCAGCAGTGAATCAGTTCCAAGCACCGGCATGTTGACAACACTTAAGTTATCCCCCTCACTCCTGTATCCCGTGTCCACAAGAAAGTTCAGCACTGTGCTGTCAGCCGTTGACACATACGACCCTATCGCCCAGTATCCATAGCCGAACGACTCGTCATAATTCGCCCTGACATTGTTCTTATATTTAAAATTATCATCCGTATCTTTGCCATTACTTTTCTTCTTTTTTTCGAGTGATCTTGTCGCCCTTGACCTGGTCTGGCTGATCCTGTATGTATCTGGATCATATTCTTTCAGATCATTTATAAGGCCTTCCATAGCAGTCTCATACTCAACAAAGCTCTCACCGTTGTCGATATGGATATTATCCATTTGCAACATCACGCTGTATCCTGTCTCAACAGTCAGCACTGCACACAGAATGACCGTTAATATAATTCTGAATACTCTTCCGGCTCCTGCAGTTTTTGAAAGCCTGCTTACGAGTGCTATCAAAACGGCCACACCCACAATAAGTGCAGCGGTCAGCCATACAAGTTTATTATCCTGGACTCCGTGCAGATAGTTTACACCAAGCATAGCCGCACTGAATATCGCACTTGCAATGATAACCCGCCATTTTACCGCATTCAGATCCTCCGAGAGGAAAAATTCAGCGGCAAAGAATAATATGCAGAATATTCCAACATGTGAATATCTGTACCAATATGATCCAACCACTTTGAAGAGAGAAAATGCCATGCATAATGGATTCCAGTAAAACATGAGCAGCATTACCGCAAGTGTGACAAATGCCAATATCTTCTGTTTTACATTGTGTTTCTTACCGATGAAGATTCCTATAAATCCTATCAGCGCCAGACATCCACAGTACAGAGACACGCTTCCCTTCTGACTCTGTGCACCAAGCGAATATCCATCTATCACAGATGAAACATCACCGATAAACGACATGTCGAGCAGAGAGCCAAAATCAAGACTTCCTCTTACACTGTAACGCATCGCACCTATCGTCGGAAGGAACAACACTCCACTGATCAGAACTCCCGCCAGCATGGAATATATAAACCGGCCAAGTCTCCCGGCAAAATCCTTTATGACAGTCTTCTCAGCCTTAGTATCCCCACTGTACAATCTTGAATATGCAAATTCAAACAAAAACCAGAAGCATGCAAATACACAGTTTATTCCGCCCATATACCAGTTGAACAGAACTGCCAATGCAACTGATACTGAAAGCATAACAGGCCTGCCACCGTTAACCACTCTGTACACGCCCAGCATTATGAGCGGTAACATATAGAAGCCGTCAAGCCACATTATATTACATGCCTGGGCGATTCCATACTGACTCACTGCATAGCTCACCGCCAGGAAAATGATCAATGCCTGCTTCTTCGCAGAACCATCATTCCACTCTTCAAATCTCCTGTTGAGATAAAATGCAAATGTCGCCGCCGCACAGGCAAGCTTTAACGTTATGATCACATGTACGAACAATACAAGCTGGGATTTGCCGAATAACAACAGCAACAAATTGAACGGGCTGGAAAGATAGTAACTG
Source organism: Bifidobacterium catenulatum (assembly GCA_963600665.1). Taxonomy (GTDB): domain Bacteria; phylum Bacillota; class Clostridia; order Lachnospirales; family Lachnospiraceae; genus Coprococcus. The sequence continues at coordinate 2,094 of CAVCCL010000211.1, forward strand.
AACACTCCTATACATGCTCCGCCTATAGATTTGCTGAAAGAATAATCTATATTATTTTTGCCGTCAAATACATCCTTCAGATATGCCAGAAAATCAAGATACTGAAAATCAGCATCCTTGGATGCAAGTGAGTGCACTCCGAACGGCACATACTTTTTTATATAAAACAGAAACCACAGCAGGCAGAATGTGATTATGCCCGCTGTAAGCATCTGAATAACAAGCTGTTTCCTCTGTCTTTTTTCCATCGTATTCTTCTCCAGATTATTTAGTTTTAATATAATACTACACAATCTGTAAAAATACTATATAGATTAAAAATTTTTAATGAAAAAAATTCTAACTTTTACATACTAATTTATAGCATATACGTACTTCGTATATCGAAGCCATGATTCAGCGGTCCACTGCCCGATCCCAGATTCAACATAGCCGCAAGGGCTCCCGATATATACTTCTTTGCCATCCTGACCGAATCACTTACATCATATCCCTTTGCAAGATTTGAAGCGATCGCACTTGAAAGTGTGCATCCTGTGCCATGTGTATTCGGATTGTCTATACGCTCCCCTGAAAACCAGGTGATGGTCTCCCCGTCAAAAAGCATATCATTTGCATCATTTATGCTGTGACCGCCCTTTACAAGGACAGCGCAGCCGTACTTTCCGTATATACATCTGGCGGCATTCTCCATATCAGTTACGCTCTTCACAGATATACCCGTGAGGGCCTCAGTCTCAGGTATGTTCGGCGTTATGAGCTTTGCAAGTGGGAACAGTTTACCGGTCATGACCTCCACCGCATCATCGCTTATAAGCTTAGCACCACTGGTCGCCACCATCACAGGGTCGAGCACGACATTCTCCGCCTTGTATCTGGCAAGTCTGTCAGCTATAACATCTATAAGTTCAGGAACTGACACCATTCCTATCTTGACAGCTTTCGGCCTTATATCGGTAAACACCGCATCTATCTGGGCGCCAAGTACATCAGGGGTAACGTTCATGATAGCAGTCACTCCTGTGGTATTCTGAGCCGTGAGGGCTGTGATCGCACTCATGCCAAATACGCCATTTGCCTGCATGGTCTTGAGATCAGCCTGCACACCCGCGCCACCTGAGGAATCACTTCCGGCTATGGTGAGGACAGGCACAAGACGGCTTCTGTCAGGATTTATACTGTGCAGCATGTCATCCATACTCTTAAAATAATGATCACAATGTGCCATAAGATCTCCCTGTCTGTCCCTGCTGGACTCGTCATAGAGCCCAACCACAACAAATCCTCCGTTCTGTGCTGTCTCCGCCGCATGATATGCGTCCTCGAATACAAATGTATCCGAAACCGGAGTTCCCATAAACTCAGCCGCCATCTCGTATATCTTTGGAGATGCAGCCTTGCCCACGCCCACCTCAGAACATGTAAATATCCTGTCAACATACTTCATAAGTCCTGTCCGTACAAGCGCTGCCTCAACATGGCATCTGTCTGTGGATGTTGCAACAGTGACCGGGATATCATATCTCTTTAAGAGCCCCAGCAGTTCAGGCACCCCTGACTTCGGCTCAACTTTATTTGCATAGAAATCGCGCACAGTCTCATTGATACCGTCTATGATCTCCTCCGCGCTGAGTTCAAGTCCATAATGTTCCTGAATATATTCTGCGCCCTTCATCATGGTCATGGTGAAAAGCACCTTCTCAAGATCAGGTTCTGCCTGTATCCCCTGTCCCGCCAGATACATCTCTCCGGCGTGATCCCACATAGGCATAGAGTCAAGCAAAACCCCATCCATATCAAATATCGCACCTTTTATATCACTGATAACTATTTTTTTCATGTTCACCTCTATATCATTTATTTAGTCAGGCATCAAGCATATTCTCAACGGAAACCTTAAGTTCCTCTGTAGCTTTCTGTATGTCCTTCTGTCCGAATATGGCGCTTATAACTGCCACACCACATATTCCAGAGCCCGCGAGCTCGGCCACATTATCCTTTGTTATACCGCCTATGGCAATGACCGGTATGGACACCGCCTCACAAATTGCCTTAAGCGTCTCATGGCTCACATCGTCCGCGTCGTCCTTTGAGCCGGTCGTGAACACCGCTCCGACACCAAGATAATCAGCGCCGTGCTTTTCCGCTATAATCGCCTGTTCAACAGTCTGAGCAGACACACCAAGTATCTTGTCGGGGCCGAGTATCTTTCTGACATCCATGGCCTCCATATCACTCTGTCCCACGTGCACACCATCAGCGTCAATATCCTTTGCTATGCTGACCTCATCATTGATGACAAAAGGAACTCCATATTCCCTGCAAAGCTTCTGTATCTCCTTCGCCTCAGCGAGGAAGTCTTCTCTGTCAAGCTTCTTCTCCCTGAGCTGTACAAATGTTGCACCGCCGTCAAGAGCCTTCTTTACCTGGTCATACAGAGTTTCTTCTCCAAGCCAGTGCCTGTCAGTAACCGCATAGAGCAGAAGCTCTTTCTCACTGCAATTTATCATACTATCCATCCTTCCTGTATGCTTTGATCCCAATCTGATCGCAGATCCATACAACTATCAGACTTCCGTCAATTATCTGATTTCAAACTTTGCACCCTTTTCAAGTGTCTCACCATCCATATTGTATATGGCATCGATTATCCTGTTCCTGTATGTTGAGTTACCCTCAAACTCCTGCAGATGAGAATATCCTATCTCTCCTGCAAGTCCCATGACCATGACAGCCGTGGCAGCAGCCTCAAGCTTGTTCTCCTTATTTGCCACAACATATGCCGTCATCATTCCTGAAAGCTGACAGCCTGTTCCAGTGATCTTACCCATCTCCGGGCGGCCATTTCTGATGACATAGCACTTCTCACTGTCCGCAACAAGGTCTATCGCACCTGTCACAGCTATGATAGATCTGGTCTCTGCAGAAAGCTTCTTGACAAATGCCACTGCATTATCAAGTGTATCCTCTGTGATAGCATCTGCCACATCGGCATCAACGCCCTTTGTGCTTCCTGAACCATATGCCAGGGTTTTGATCTCGGAGATATTCCCCCTTATCACGTCAAATCTGATCTCTTTCATAAGTCCGACTGCCGTGTCTGTTCTGAGCTTACTTGCTCCTGCTCCAACAGGATCGAGAAGTACCACATGCCCAAGTTCATTTGCCTTCTTTCCTGCAAGATACATTGATGGAATAGTGTTCTTGTTGAGTGTTCCTATATTGATGTTCAGTCCGCCACATATACTTGTGATGTCCTCCACATCCCCCTCATCATCCGACATGATAGGACTTCCGCCACAGGCAAGAAGAACATTTGCCACATCATTTACAGTTACATAGTTGGTTATATTATGTACCAGAGGTACACTCTTTCTCACGTTTTCAAGACATTCTTTTATCATGGTGTCCAGTCTCCTTTGCATATATTCTGTTATTTACTGCTATTTTACTGATTTTGACGAAAAACGGCTATGCCATAAGGCACAGCCGCTTTTATTATGCTGTATGTATACCTACTCTGGCATCGATCCAGGTCAGACCTGATTACTCCTCCACAGGAGGTACATCAGATGTACAATGCATACACTTTGTTGCTTTGATATCTATCTCACCCATACAGTAAGGGCACTTTCTTGTGAGAGGTGCTGCTGGCTCCTCCTTCTTCTTGCCGAGATCCATGATCGCATTGATTCCCTTCATGATGACAAATATGACAAATGCCATGATTATAAAGTTGATCACCGCTGAAATAAACGCTCCATACTCTATATACTGTCCGGTGTGGAATATCTGGAAATGTCCACCGATCTCTGCTCCGCCTATACTGTTGATTATTGGTGTGATGAAGCAGTCTGTAAAAGATGTAACCAATGACTGGAATGCTCCACCAATGATAACACCGATAGCCAGACTCATCACATTACCCTTAAGGGCAAACTCCTTAAACTCTTCCAAAAACTTCTTCATCTGTATCCTCCAAACTGAATACAGCACCGATCGTAACAAACATAATATTATAATCGGCGCCGTATCTTGTATTTGTTGTCCTACGCACAATGATATTATACATCTCTGTATTCCGTGTCATCGTACATCGTTCATTATCTTATTACTACTTTCTTACGATAAGTGACTTGCCTGTCATCTCCTTAGGCTGAGGGAGTCCCATAACCTCAAGAAGTGTAGGTGCGATATCTGCAAGGCATCCGCCCTCACGAAGCTCTATATCCTCACCATAGTTGTAAAGGATAAATGGTACAGGGTTAGTTGTATGAGCTGTGTGTGGAGCACCTGTCTCATAGTTGATCATCTGCTCTGCGTTACCGTGGTCAGCACAGATAAAGAGAACACCGTCAACCTTATCAATTGCCTCTACAGCAGTTCCAACGCACTTGTCAACTGTCTCTACAGCCTGGATAGCTGCAGGGATAACTCCTGTATGACCAACCATATCAGGGTTAGCAAAGTTGATGATGATGACATCATACTCGCCGCCAAGGATGGCTGCATTGAGCTTCTCGCTTACCTCTGGAGCGCTCATCTCTGGCTGAAGATCATATGTTGCTACAGCAGGTGACTTTACAAGGATTCTGTCCTCGTTCTTGTTAGGCTCCTCAACACCGCCGTTGAAGAAGAATGTTACATGAGCATACTTCTCTGTCTCAGCAAGTCTGAGCTGCTTGAGGCCTTTAGCTGCAAGGTACTCACCGAATGTATTGTCGATCTCTTCCTTCTTGAATGCAACAAGCTTGTTAGGTATTGACTCGTCATAGTCCTTGAAACATACATATGTGAGTGGCATGCGGCCATTTGCTCTCTCAAATCCATCGAAATCGTCACAGCAGAATGCTCTGGTGATCTCACGGGCTCTGTCTGGTCTGAAGTTAAAGAATATAACTGAATCATTTGGCTTAACAAGTGATACAGGCTTACCGTTCTCTGTGATGACTGTAGGAAGAACGAACTCATCATAAACTTCCTTGTCATATGACTCCTGCATAGCTGCAACCGCATCCTCTGCCTGAACGCCCTCACCTGTTACAAGTGACTTGTATGCAAGCTCTACTCTGTCCCATCTGTTATCTCTGTCCATTGCGTAGTAACGGCCTGACATAGATGCAACCTTACCTACACCGATCTCCTTCATCTTTGCAATGAGCTCCTCAAGGTAACCCTTACCTGATGCAGGAGGTGTATCTCTTCCATCGAAGAATGGATGAACATATACGTTCTCAAAGTTCTGCTTCTTGCAGAGCTCAAGGATCGCATAAAGGTGTGTATTGTGGCTGTGAACACCACCGTCTGAGAGAAGTCCCCAGAGATGAAGATCTGAATTGTTCTTCTTGCAGTTCTCTATTGCAGCGAGCATCTCCTCGTTCTCAAAGAAATCACCGTCAGCGATCGCCTTTGTGATTCTTGTAAGCTCCTGATATATGATACGGCCTGCGCCGATGTTCATATGACCTACCTCTGAATTACCCATCTGACCATCTGGAAGTCCTACAGGAAGTCCTGAAGCTGCACCCTGTACAAATGGTGCTGTAGCCATAAGCTTGTCCATAACAGGTGTCTTTGCAAGTGCTACTGCATTGCCCTCTATCTTGTCACTGAGACCATATCCGTCGAGGACCATTAAAACTACTGGTTTCTTACTCATAATATTTCTCCTTTATCATTTATTCCGGCTAAATGCCTATTGATCATAATTCACTCAACTGAGATTATACTTATATAATGCCAATTTTTCAAGCTGTGATGACATGCTTTATCAATGTTTTTATTATAATAAAAAATATATTCATAAAAAATATTATCAATTTTTCTTTTGAACAACGATTTCAAGTTTAAATCCAG
>CAVCCL010000212.1:0-16867 GCA_963600665.1 Bifidobacterium catenulatum
TAATTTACAAGCTCTGTATACACAATCAACAATCTGCTAAAAAAATAATTAAGAATCATTCCCAATAGGGGTTGACTTTGATCAAAAAATAGGTATAATAAGACATAGTTGATAAATAAACATCAACAAAGAAGACAGAATATATTTTAACGATCAATGATTGATATTGATTAGATTATTTAAAAGAGAAAAGGAGAATTAAATTATGGCAAAGTTTGTATGTACAGTATGCGGTTATATCTATGAGGGAGAGCAGGCACCAGCAGAGTGTCCTATCTGTCACGCAGGAGCAGATAAGTTCAAGAAGGTAGAGGGAGAGCTTACACTTGCAGCAGAGCATGAGTTTGGCGTATATGCTGAGACAGTCAAGAACAATCCTGAGATCAGCGATGAGGACAAGAAGTATATCTACGAGCAGCTCAAGGCTAACTTCGAGGGAGAGTGCTCAGAGGTTGGAATGTATCTCTGCATGGCTCGTGTAGCACACCGCGAGGGATATCCTGAGATCGGTCTCTACTGGGAGAAGGCAGCATATGAGGAGGCTGAGCATGCAGCTAAGTTCGCAGAGATGCTCGGATCAGATCTTGAGCAGAACATGACAGCTTCAACAGAGAAGAATCTTGCATGGAGAGTTGACTGCGAGTTCGGTGCAACAGCAGGAAAGGTTGATCTTGCAAAGTGCGCTAAGAAGAATAACCTGGATGCTATCCACGATTCAGTTCATGAGATGGCAAGAGACGAGGCAAGACACGGCAAGGCTCTCAAGGGACTTCTTGACAGATACTTCGGCAAGTAAGACGAAGATATAGAGTATTCGGAAGAATATTATTACACATAAACGTAAAAAAGGTATATACGGAAAGCAGTCAGGCTGCAATCCGTATATACCTTTTTTGTGTGCTATTTAATTGTTACTCATCTTTCTTGAGACTGAAGGAAGAGGAAGATGTAGTCGCGTTTGTTGTTGTATAAGGATTAGATGCGTGGGTATCCTGCTCTGAAGCTGCCGGTTGCTGTGAGTAGAACGGATCACTGTAAGGCGTCTGCGATGCCTGTGTCTGTTCTGCAGTGCCATAGCTGCCACTGTCTGTAGCGCCGTACTGCTGTGTATAGCTGCCACTGTCTGTACTGCCATACTGCTGTGTATAGCTGCCATTATTTGTGCTGTCTGTGCTGCCCGGAGTGTACACGCCGTTGAAATCGCCTGTACCGTCATAGTAACCTGTGCCTGTTGGCTGTGCGGATGCGCTGATGGTATTCTTGCTTCTTGTTGCCTTCAGGATCATGATCACTGCTGCCAGAAGGAATATAGCTCCGAGTACAAGCTTGAATATGTAATCTGAAGAGTCAACCATCTCTATGTAGTAAGGAAAAGCTTCTGCCTTTGCGTTCGCATAATCCTCACTTGTAGGAGTATATCCATAATATTGTGCGTATGCATCGACATACTTGGTGATGTAGTCATCAAGGAAGCCCTGCACCTTGTCGCTGTTCTTGCGGATAATTCCTGTTATGTAGATCGGTTCTGCATCGTCAGCAGAAGAGATCGCGTCAAATTTGGCGTCATCACTCTTGGAGATCGATATTCCGATCCACTTGGCTGTGTCTCTTTCTGAGCCGTCTTCATTCTTGTCGCAGATATCAACGAGATAGTAGTATCCGTCGGTCTTGGTGACCGTGTGATTGTACGTTGTAGTTTTCTCAATGTAAGCTCCGTATCCGTAGGTGAGTGTTCCCTCCACATACACTCCCGGTTTAACCTCCGACTCGTCACATGTCGTGACATTTAGAAGCTTTCCGTGTAAACCGATAAATGTTCGTATACCCAGGAATAAAAGAACTATTCCGAATATGCCGAAAACAACTGCTGATACGATGGGATTCCCCTTTTTCCTTGTTCTTGCCATAATGTTACCTCACTTTTTTCATTTGTTATGAATTATACATAACCCCTTCCATACCTTACTTCCCTACAGTACAGGTAAAAAACTAATATTTCAAGTAAAAAAAGCAAAATCGAAAAAATTACAGACATTTTTTATGGTATACTCATTCATGGTGGTGATTTTATGGCAAAGAAAACAAAAAAGAATGAGAAAAAGTACATATATATAATTCCGGCAGTGTTGTGGATGATATTCATATTTTACATGTCGTCCAGAACAGGAGATGACTCGTCGGCGGTGAGCAACCCGATAACGGATTTTATAGTTGGATTGTTCCAGAAGGTGAGAAATGATTCCACACCCGTGGTTGACAGGATGACTGGAGTGGTGGAGGTCATGGTCAGAAAGGGCGCACACATGACGGAATATGGAATCCTTCTGGCTCTGCTGGTTCTGGCGGTCAGAAAAATTGGCGGAAGAATGTCTTCGGCGGGAGTGTACGTATGGTCTGTTGTGATAACATTTGTCTATGCGTGCTCCGACGAGATCCATCAGCTTTTTGTCGCTGACAGGGCAGGCAGGGGCACGGATGTTCTGATAGATATGTGCGGTGCACTGGCAGCTCTTCTTATTATATGGGGATCAAAGAGCACAAGGGGCAGGATAATAATGGGCTTTGTGATAGGGATAGTGCTGGTGGCGGCGGTCATGTTCCTTTTCCTGTGGCCTTTTTAGGGAGCATTTAACGTTGGCAGCCTTGAATTAGAGTGGGGCAGATGGTATATTAAAAAGGATTATGAGCATCAGGTTACTGATGACTGACTGGAGGATGCAGAATGACATTAGCGGATGTTAGAAAGAACATAGACAGGGTCGACAAGGAGATCAAGCAGCTCTTTAAGGAGAGAATGGTGCTTGCGGACAATGTGGCTCAGGTCAAGGCAGAGACTGAGGATGATATATATAAGCCTGACCGGGAGGAGACTATCATATCCAATCTGACAGGTGATGTGGATGACAACATCAAGATGGAGTACACGGCACTTATCAAGAGGATCATGGAGATAAGCAGAAAGTACCAGTACGGCAGGACACTGGAGCTCAGGGACTGTCTGGATGTGGAGTATGAGGTGAAGGAGCCTGACATAGATGCGGTGGCGATGATAAAGCCTGAGTTGTACATTTGTCAGGGATGCTCAAGGGATAAGGTCATTGCGGTGGACTCATATGATGAGGTGTACGAGCTCATAAAGACCGGTAAGGTAGACGCCGGAATGGGCATACTTGAGGACATCAGCTACGGAGTGTCGGATGCGCTTCACGAGGTGCTAACCAACAACAAGCTGTATATATACAGATGTAACATTGTAAATGAGAATGGACACAACAAGAAGGTCGTCACATTTGCCGATCATCTCATAGTGGAGGAGAACCACAACAGGCTGAAGGTGATGTTCGTATGTAAGAATAAGAGCGGAAGCTTAAGCAGCGTACTGTCGATGATCTCTGATTATGGGGTGAACCTCACAGAGATACACTCGGCGCCGAACAGGCAGGAGCATTGGAATTACAGATTCTATGTGGAGCTGTCTGCCAATTTCCTGAAGAAGGATATACAGGCTTTAGTGTTCCAGCTCATGAACGAGACGGAGGAGTTTACGATCCTCGGAAGCTATGCCTGTTTCGAGGAACAGTTTTAGAGAAAAAATAAATTTTAAGGAGAAAATATCATGATAGACAAGTTAGTAAAGAATATCCAGAAGACAAATGCACCTATAGTAGTTGGACTTGATCCAATGCTCAACTATGTACCGGAGCATATCCAGAAGGCTGCATTTGCAGAGTATGGTGAGACACTTGAGGGCGCTGGTGAGGCTATATGGCAGTTCAACAAGGGAATAGTTGACGCTACATATGATCTTATACCTGCAGTTAAGCCACAGATAGCCATGTATGAGCAGTTCGGAATCGAGGGACTCAAGGCATTCAAGAAGACAGTTGACTACTGCAAGGAGAAGGGACTTGTCGTTATCGGTGATATAAAGAGAGGCGATATTGGTTCCACATCAACAGCGTATGCGGTTGGACATATCGGCAAGGTACAGGTCGGAAGCAATACATATGCCGGATTTGATGAGGATTTCATCACTGTAAACCCATATCTTGGAACAGACGGAGTTAAGCCATTTGTGGATGTGTGCAAGGAGGAGAACAAGGGTATATTCGTTCTCGTTAAGACATCAAACCCATCGTCAGGCGAGTTCCAGGACAGACTGATTGACGGACGTCCACTCTATGAGATAGTAGGTGAGATGGTTGACAAGTGGGGCAGCGATGTCGTAGGTGAGTCAGGCTATTCGGCAGTTGGAGCGGTTGTAGGTGCGACATACCCTGAGATGGGCAAGGTGCTCAGAAAGGTTATGCCAAAGTCATTCATCCTTGTTCCTGGTTACGGAGCACAGGGCGGCAAGGCTGCTGATCTTGTACACTACTTCAACGAGGATAGACTCGGTGCGATCGTCAACTCATCAAGAGGAATCATAGCTGCGTACAAGCAGGACAAGTATGCACAGTTCGGAGCTGAGAACTATGCAGATGCATCAAGACAGGCAGTTGTTGACATGATCGAGGATATCAACGGCGCACTTGACGCGTAATTAAGCCGTAATGTGTGCGGCGGGCCGGGCTTGTCCGCCGTACACTGATAATAGAATGATGATGGAGGAAGACTATGGGCAAACTTAAGATGACAGCAAAGGTGGTCAGCCAGGAGACTCTTGCCACTGATGCATACAGTCTGGTGCTTGAGGCTCCAGAGATAGCTTCACAGGCTATAGCAGGACAGTTCGTGTCTGTATATACTCACGATGGCAGCAAGATGCTCCCGAGACCTATCAGCCTCTGCGGAATAGACAGGGAGGCGGGAACACTCCGCCTTGTATACAGAGTGGTTGGATTTGGAACAAAGGAGTTTTCACAGCTTAAGGCTGGAGATACAGTCGATATATTGGGACCTCTCGGCAACGGCTTTATGAAGTCGGATAAGAAGGCGATACTTATAGGCGGTGGAATAGGCATCCCACCTATGTTACAGCTTGCAAAGGAGCTGGACTGTGAGAAGTCAGTCGTCCTTGGTTACAGGGATGAGATATTCCTGAATGAGGAATTTGAGCCATACGCACAGGTGTATATGTCATCTGAGGATGGACAGCATGGTGTGAAGGGTAACGTAATAGATGCCATAAAGGCATACGGTGTGGACGGCGCTGTCATATATGCATGTGGCCCTACTCCTATGCTTCGAGGAATCAAGGTATACGCCATGGAGAAGGGCATCGAGTGCCAGATATCCATGGAGGAGAAGATGGCGTGCGGCGTGGGCGCATGTCTCGCCTGCGTATGTAAGACAAAGGATATAGATGAGCACTCACAGGTGCACAACAGAAGGATCTGTAAGGATGGCCCTGTATTCTATGCTGAGGAGGTGGAACTGTAATGTCAGATAAGATCAATATGTCAGTTGATATAGCGGGAGTTACCCTCAAGAATCCTATAACAGTAGCCTCGGGAACATTTGGCTCAGGTATGGAGTACAGCGAGTTCGTGGATCTGTCACAGCTCGGTGCAGTGACCACCAAGGGCGTGGCAAATATTCCATGGCCGGGCAATCCTACTCCACGTATAGCGGAGACCTACGGCGGTATGATGAATGCCATAGGACTTCAGAACCCGGGAATAGATGTGTTCAAGAAGAGAGATATACCATTCCTCAGGGATTATGATACGAAGATCATTGTCAACGTGTGTGGTAAGTCCAAGGAGGACTATGTTGACTGTGTGGAGAAGCTTGGAGATTGTGACGTGGATCTGCTCGAGATCAACGTGTCGTGTCCAAATGTAAAAGAGGGCGGAATAGCATTTGGCCAGCAGCCGGATGCGCTCTACGATATAACAAAGGCAGTCAAGGCAGCGGCAAAGCAGCCGATCATCATGAAGCTGAGCCCGAATGTCACGGATATAACCGAGATGGCAAGGGCAGCAGAGGCTGGCGGTGCAGATGCGGTATCACTCATCAACACACTGACAGGTATGAAGATAGATGTGAACAGAAGAACATTTGCAGTGGCAAATAAGACTGCAGGTGTGTCAGGCCCTGCGATCCATCCGATAGCAGTGCGCATGGTATACCAGGTGGCAAATGCCATAAAGCTTCCTATCATCGGAATGGGCGGTGTGGCTACCACAGAGGATGCCCTTGAGATGATCATGGTCGGCGCAAGTGCGGTGGCAGTTGGAACGGCTAACTTCCACAATCCTTATGCAACAGTGGAGATCATAAAGGGTATTGAGGAGTATATGAAGAAGAATTCCATCAGCGATATCCATGAGCTGATAGGCTGTGTAAAATAGAACGATATAAGTCTTCTGTAAGAGTTTTAAGGGGTGTTGGGTTATGGAAGATAACATAGATATTGAAAAATATGCACAAAAGCTCCGAATGGAACTGGATGAAGCTCTTGACAGAAATGAGGAGCTCAGCGAGGAGATATCTGATCATGCAAGGATGCTTGAGAAGGCTCTGGATAATCTGGCAGGTGGCGTGGGTATATTTGAACTTCACGGGAATAAGCCGGCTGTCAGATACATGAGCAAAAGCTTTTACAAGCTGTTCAATGTGACCGAGGATCAGATGAGTGGATATGCCAGTGATTATGTGATGCTGGCCATTCCTGAGGATCGATCTATCCTCAAGAAGCAGATCCTGGAGACAATAACGAGTAATAAGACCACGGTGCGGGAGATCCGTTTTACGGATGTGAATACCGGGGGATATTTCTGGATACAGGTCTGCCTTTCTGTCATGTCCATAAAGAAGGGAATCATCGCGCTGTGTGCGGTGTTTATCGACGTGACAAGCAAGATGGAAGCGGAGCTTGAGAACAAGGCACAGTCTGAGATGCTCAGACTGATACTTCAGGGAAGTGGAGAATCCATAATCGTGTACGATGTTCCGACGGATACTCTGCTGAATGAGAAGGTTGTGGATGGTGAGATGGTCACCACCATGAAATATGAGAATTTCTATAAGGGTATCGACACTAACAGGATAGTCCACGCTGACGACAGAGACGCCGTGACCGGCATGTTCAGAAAGATCCTTGATGCGGATGCGGATAGCTGTGACAGGCTGATGGGTGATCTGCGCCTTGATCTGAATGGCGGAGGCAAATGTGAGTGGTACAGGGTTCTCTTTGTACCTCTCAGGGATTCCAAGAAGAAGGTCCGTAAGATATTCGGAAAATATTACTCCATAAACGATGAGAAGATAAGAAGTCAGGAGCTTCAGCTCAGGGCGGAGAGGGATTCCCTGACAGGACTCTACAATCATGTCACGTTTCAGCATAAAGTTACGGATATGCTTGAGTCTTTCCCGGGGGAACTGTGCGCTTTTTATATCATGGATATAGATGATTTTAAGCATATAAATGATGCATTTGGACATTATGCGGGAGATGATCTTCTGTGTGATGTTGCAGTGACGCTGGAGGAGGTTGCGTCGGCAGCCGGAGGATTCTCAGGACGACTGGGCGGCGATGAATTTGCACTGTTTATCCCGATAGTCGACAGAAGAGAGGATGTGTATAAGCTTGCTGATGATATACAGTCCAGACTCACCACCATCAATTGCAGTCTGCCGCATACTATGTCGATGGGAATAAGTATCCACAGGATAGAGGGTGGTATAGATTTTGACCTTCTGTACAGTGAGTCGGATCAGGCGTTGTACGCGGCAAAGAGAGGCGGCAAGAACCGTTACTGTGACTATGCCGACTCTGCGGATATGCATTCCTGCGATTCGCATCACAGCGGATATACATACAATGATGATGAAGGTCTTATGCTGGATGAGATATCTGATATAGCATATGTTGCAGACATGAAGACCCACGAGATGTATTTCCTCAACAAGGCGGCGAAGAGAGGCCTTGGAATTGCGGAGAATGACGATTCCTACAAGGGGAAGAAGTGTTTTGAGATAACTCAGGGCGGCGGTGACCAGTGCTCATTTTGCTCTAATGAGATACTTGTTCCCGGACAGAGTTATGTATGGAATCACTACAACAGCAAGGCAAAAGGGCTGTATGTGGTGAAGGATAAGATCGTGGATTGGCACGGAAGGAAGAGCCGGCTTGAGATAGCGGTTGACGTGTCTGACATAGATAAGACGACGCAGGTTCTGGCGGACAGCTACGACATAGAGGATGCGCTTGTCAATTTCATGGCAAATATAACTTCAAAGCAGAGCAGTGAAGAGAAATACACCAGTCTGCTCGAGGTGATGGGAACATTCTATAATTCCAAGAATGCCTGTCTTGTGGAATATGGACAGGATGGCGAAGGAAAGCTTTATTACTGGAAATCTTCAGACGAGGAGTCGATAGAGGATAACCTGAGAGCGCTTATCACACAGGACGTGATAGATGAACTTGAGAATGAAGTCTTAAGGGATGAGGTTCTCATAGTGAACCGTTCACATCCGTTAAAGAATCCTGAGACCAGATTTGCGCGTATGCTGAGCGACAGCAGGATATGGTCGCTGTATGCGGTTCCGGTCATAGTGGATGACGAGCTGATCGGCAGGGTGTTTGTGTTCAATCCTGAAAAACACAATGGCAACATAAGGCTCATGAAGAACTTTGCCGCATTTATCGGAAGTGAGATATATCAGAGGCATCTGAAGGAGGATCAGCAGTTCGAGTTCACCCATGACAGGCAGACCAGATGTTATAACAGGAACAGTTATATAGACTATATAAGAGGCAGAAAGAGCCTGAGCAGTCTGGGACTGGTGGCTGTGGATGTCAATGAGATAAGGGGCATCGCAGAGATGTTCGGGCCGGATTATGCGGACGATGTGATAGTGCAGCTTGTTGGAAGGATAAGGAAGACCTTCCCGGACGACAGGGTGTTCCGCATGGGTTATGACAGCTTTATCATCATATGTGAGAACATTGAACAGTTGAAGTTCAACGTATACGCCTCGAGGCTCAGGGAGAATCTGCTCCACGGTGAGTTCACGGCGTGCTGTGGATATGTCTGGACAGATTGCAATATCGATGTCCGCAGGATGGAGGATCATGCAGCAAATCTCCTGTATTCTGAGAAACAGCGGTGGTATGAGCAGCAGGACTGCCACTCGGTGAAGTGGAATACACTGAAAAAGGATATGGTGAAGAAGGAGCTTGAGGATGGTCTGTTCTATGTCCTCTACCAGCCGAAGATGATGTACCCGTCTGGAAAGATATGCGGAGCGGAGGCTCTGGTCAGGTATTCAGGAAATGATGATCTGGCGGATGTGATCGACAGGCTGGAGAAGAGCAAGACTGTCAAGTATGTGGATTTCTACGTGCTGGAGAATGTGTGCAGGAATCTGGCAAAATGGCACGAGGAGGGAATACCATATGTTCCCGTGTCCTGTAATTTTTCCAGAATGTCACTCATAGAAAGCGACGTGGCCCAGCAGATCGCCGCTGTGGTTGACAGATACGGAATACCGCATGATGTGGTCGAGATAGAGATAACGGAGTCTGTCAGTGAGCAGGAGCATGACACTCTGGTGAACATTTCTAACAATATACATGAACTGGGCTTCAGGATAGCCATGGACGATTTTGGAACAAAATACTCAAATGTCGCCATGCTTGCCCATATGGGATTTGACATTATCAAGTTTGACAAGAGCATGATAAATGACATAACTGTCAATCCGGTGGACCGCACGGTTATGTGTCATCTCATAAATATGTGCAATGAGCTGGGAATGTTCTGTATAGCCGAGGGCGTGGAGACTGAGGAACAGGCGGACGCACTCAGCAGCATGGGACTGTCATGCATACAGGGGTATCTGTGCAGCAGGCCGCTGGAGGTAGAAAAGTATGTTGAGATATGCAGGGAGAGGGGCATCTCTCAGCCGTACACCAATAAATAATTGAATCTTTATATGGATTATGGTAGTATGTGTAGGAAAAAAAGGGCAAAAAGCCTGAAAACAGGAGGATTCGCAGAGACATGGAACAGTACAAGAAGGAATTTATCGAATTTATGATTGACTGTAACGTACTCAAGTTTGGAGATTTCGTTACAAAGAGTGGAAGAAAGACACCATTTTTTGTCAATACAGGCTTTTACAGAACAGGTGCCCAGCTCAAGAGACTTGGCGAGTATTACGCTGAGGCTATAAATGCAGAGTTTGGTCTGGACTTTGATGTGTTATTTGGACCTGCATACAAGGGAATACCTCTCACAGTTGCGACAACTATGTCCATAGCAGAGATGTACGATGAGGACATCAAGTATTGCTCAAACAGAAAAGAGGTAAAGGATCACGGCGACAAGGGAATACTCCTTGGAAGTCCTATAGAGGATGGCGATAAGGTTGTCATCATCGAGGATGTCACAACAGCCGGAACATCTATTCAGGAGACACTTCCTATCATCAAGGCACAGGGTGATGTGGATGTCATGGGTCTTGTAGTTTCAGTAGACAGAATGGAGAGAGGTCAGGGCGAGAAGAGTGCGCTGACAGAGATCGAGGAGAACTACGGAATCAAGACAACAGCCATCGTAACCATGGCAGAGGTAGTGGAGCATCTTTACAACAGAGAGTATAAGGGAAGAATTATCATAGATGACACCCTTAAGGCCGCTATCGACGCTTACTACGATCAGTACGGTGTAAAGTAGATATAATATATCTTAAAATATTGTAAAAAGTCTTAAAATATTATATAAAATAAAGATATGGAGTTAAGGGCCATATCTTTATTTTTTTTGTTTATATGGGAGATTTCAACGTATGATAAAGTTTTTTAAGGCGATGTTTGGGGATGCAAGGGAATACTTCAGAAAGTGGTCGGGGTGGATACTGTTCACGGTGTTGATCCTGTATTATGAATTGCTGTTTCACGGCATGAATTTCAGCCTGGACGATGGAAACATAGCCGCTATAATAGCATTTGCAGTGGTGGCGGGAGGTGTGTTCGGCGTGCTGACAGGAATTTTTCCGCCGGTCATCAACAAGATACTTGCAACGCTGTTCACGTTGTTTACAGGTGTGATCTTCATCGCCCAGTACGTATATCATTCGGTCTTCAACAACTATCTGTCTGTTATGGGAACCATAAAATTCGGCAATCAGGCTGTGGACAATGCGGACACGGTCATATCCAATATAAAGGCACAGATAGTGGACGTTATTCTTTTGGCTGCGCCGGTGCTCATAATGATCGTGTGCATATGGACATTCATGGCATTTGACAGGAGAAGGTGGTGGGTGAACCTCATAGGAGTCGCCGGAACAGCACTGGTGTATGTTGCAACATTGTTTGTGATGTGGGCTGTGGGCTCGGATGTGTACAGTCCGTATAATGTATACAAGGAATATACATCGGTTGATCTCTCTGTTGAAAAGCTCGGCGTCATGGAGAGCTTTGTGGTGGATGTCAGAGAGGGCATCGCAGGCAAGAGCTCCGCGCAGAGCAGGATAAACTTTGCCTCGGGTGGTGAGGTAGATATCGACTCACTTGCCTCAACTGAGAGCACAACGGTGCAGGAGATTTCCACCGAGACGGTGGATGTCACGGAAGCGACCACAGAGGAGGTTGTGATCGACACATCCCCGAATGTCCTGGATCTGGATTTTGATGCCATAAATGACCTTGCGGGAAATGATGCGGTCTCATCGCTCAGCGAATATTTTGCAAATATAACCCCGACAAACAAGAATGAATATACAGGTATGTTCGAGGGCTATAATGTCATATGGATAACTGCTGAGGGATTCTCAGGCTATGCGCTTGATTCCGGTCTGTTCCCTACACTGTCAAAACTTGCGGACGAGGGCTTTGTCTTTGAAAATTACTATCAGCCGCTCTGGTACGGATCGACTCTGGGCGGAGAGTACGCCAACCTGATGGGAAGTCCGACTAAGAACGGTTCATACCTCAGTATGTGCAGGGCTGCCGACAATGAGAATGGCATGCTGTTTTCCATGGCGAACACGCTCAAGAGACTTGGCTATAGCTGCTACGGATTCCATGACAACGACTATACATATTATGACAGGAATATCACCCATCCGGCGCTGGGATATGAGTGGATAGCCAGTGGTAATGGACTTGAGTACCAGACTGACGAGAATGGACAGGACATGTGGCCGCAGTCGGATCTTGTCATGATGGAGGAGACATTTGACAAGTATACAGAGACGCAGCCGTTTCATCTATACTACCTGACGGTCAGCGGTCATGTGCCATATGGATACGGTGCGGCAAATGCCATGGCGGAGAAGAACAAGGCTGTGGTCAGTGACCTTAACTATGTCCTGGATACGACAAAGGCATATCTGGCATCCCAGTACGAAATGGAAAAGATGCTTGAATATATGATGAAGAGACTTGAGAAGAAGGGGCTGCTCGACAATACAGTTATTGTCCTGGCGGGGGATCATGTACCGTATGACAATATGGACGTTGTGGATGAACTGGCAGGGGAGAACTTTGGAAACAGTCTTGAGGCGTACAGAAGCAGACTTGTCATATGGTCAGCGTCGATGGAGAAGCCGGTGAGGGTTGACAAGGTGTGCAGCAGTATAGATATCCTGCCGACCATGCTGAACCTCATGGGCGCGGATTATGATTCGAGGCTCATCATAGGCAGGGATATCCTGTCAGACAGTACAGGCCTGGTGCTGTTCCCGGACAGAAGCTTTATAACGGATGCATTTGAATATAACGCGGTAACGGACACGCTGACATCCCACACGGGTGCGGAGGTATCGGACGACAGCTTCAGCGCGATGCAGCTCTATGTTGCGGACAAATTCACTGCGGCTGACAACATAACAGAGTCGGGTTATTATACATATGTTGCCAGGTATCTGGGCATAGACGAGGATAATTGACAATATTTATCATATTAAAATGTGGAATTATTCTCCAAAACGTATTATAGTATTTGTGGCTAATACCGTAGGTATGTAATGAAAATATTATGCAATAAAGAAAGAGGTTAATTATGAAACTTGGTAGAAATGATATGTGCTGGTGCGGAAGTGGTAAGAAATACAAGACCTGTCACCTGGCTCTTGACGATAAGCTTGAGGATATGAAGAACAGAGGATTCAAGATCCCTACTCATGCGATGATCAAGAACGCAGAGCAGATCGAGGGAATCAGGGAGGCTTCAAAGGTCAACACATCTGTGCTCGACTACATAACTCCATTTGTCAAGATAGGAGTGTCTACCAGAGAGCTGGATGACCTTATCTATAACTATACAAAGTCCATAGACGCTATTCCTGCATGTCTTGGATATGAGGGATATCCTAAGAGCGTGTGTATATCGGTGAATGATGTGGTGTGCCACGGCATCCCAAGTGATGATATTATTCTCCAGGATGGAGATATAGTTAATATCGACTGTACAACAGAGTACAAGGGATATTTTGGAGACTCATCGAGAATGTTCATGCTGGGAAATGTTGATCCCGCATGGAAGAAGCTTGTTGAGGATACAAAGAAGGCACTTGATATAGGTGTTGAGGTGTGCAGCAAGCCATATGTGACCATAGGAGATATAGGATATGCCATAAACAAATTTGCACAGGAGCAGGGCTATTCAGTTGTCCGTGAGATAGGCGGTCACGGAGTAGGTCTTGAGATGCATGAGGAGCCATATGTAAGTCATATAGGACAGCCTGGCAAGGATTATGTGCTTGCTCCGGGAATGGTGTTCACCATTGAGCCTATGATCAACATGGGCGGCCCTGATGTATATCAGGATGCAGATGACGGCTGGACTATCTACACAGAGGATGGCTCACCATCTGCACAGTGGGAGTACACACTGGTTATGACGGAGCACGGAGTGGAGATACTTGCCCACTAGGATAAGGATGATCAGAATAGAGTGAGTCTGATCATGCAGATAGATCAAACACAGTGAATGATATAAGAATAAAAAACAGCAGCCTGATATGCTATCAAAGACATATCGGGCTGCTGCTTTTTTGTTGTGTTAGTTATTCATTTGGATCTGCTGCCGTGAACCGGCAGACAGAATATATTACTTTGTAAGTATGCCAAGGATCTCGTTGCTTCTTGCGATGAATTTGGTCATTGCATCGGCTGACAGTGGACGGTTGGCAAGTACGGCCAGATCATATAACTGGCAGCAGATCGTAGCAGTGTTGTCGCTGTCAGGATTGTCCAGAACGTATTTAACAAGCTTGTTGTTGCTGTTCAGGATGAGTGTCTCTCCCTCGCCCTGGCCGAACATTGATGGATCCATACCGGCCATGCCGTACATCTTCATCATTTCCTGCATACGTCTTGTCTCCTCAGGCTGGGTGAGGATAGAAGATGTGTTCTCGTCCTTCAGGGATTCAACCTTTACATTGAGGTTCTTCATGTCGAGAGCCTTCTCAAATGTAGCTGTGAGCTTATCCTTGTATTCCTTTGCAGTCTCCTCTGAGAGCTCCTCGCCGACAAAGTTGTCAGAGAGCTCAGCGTCTATTCTGTAGAAGTGAACATTCTCGTTCTTCTGCTCAAGCAGAGTGATGAATGGGCTATCTATGGTCTGTGTCATGATCAGAGCGTCCATGCCCTCAGCCTTGAACATGTTGATGTACTGTGACTGAGCCTGCTCGTCGGTTACATAGAATACCTTGTTCTCGTACTTTTCCTTTCCTGCCTCAAGATACTCAGGAAGAGTTATATATTTGCCCTCAAGGTTCTTGTAGATGCAGAAGTCCTTCATCTTGTCGAGGAACTTGAGATCCTTCAGACAACCAAACTTGATAAATGGGTTGATGTCGTCCCAATACTTCTCGTAGTCCTCTCTGTGTGTCTTGTACATGCCGGACAGCTTGTCTGCAACCTTCTTGGTGATGTAGTCTGAGATCTTCTTGACAAATCCGTCATTCTGAAGCGCACTACGTGATACGTTCAGTGGAAGATCAGGACAGTCGATACATCCCTTTAAGAGCATAAGGAACTCAGGGATTACTTCCTTGATATTGTCGGCGACGAATACCTGGTTGTTGTACAGCTTGATCGTTCCTTCAAGGTTGTCATACTGAGTGTTGATCTTAGGGAAGTACAGGATACCCTTCAGGTTGAAAGGATAGTCCATGTTCAGGTGTATCCAGAACAGAGGCTCCTTGTAGTCGTGGAATACCTTTCTGTAGAACTCCTTGTACTCCTCGTCTGTGCAGTCGTTTGGATGTTTTGCCCACAGTGGAGTAGTGGTGTTGAGTGGCTTTGGAGCTTCAGGCTTCTTCTCGTCCTTCTTGTCCTCACCCTTTGTATCGTCTGCGTCTGAGCCATTGCTGTCAGTGCTTTCCTCAGTGTTTTCTGTTGTGTCGCTGACTTCCTTTGCGTCCACGTCTACAGTAGCATCCTTAGGATCTTCCTGTGGCTCGTCTGCGTTGGTGTAGTAGATCTCAACAGGCATGAATGAACAATACTTGTCGATGACCTCCTTGATCCTGTATTCATTTGCAAATTCATAGCTGTCCTCGTTCAGATACAGAGTGATGGTAGTACCACGGTCGGCTTTAATGCACTTCTTCATGGAGTATTCAAGACCGTCCTCGCACTCCCAGTATACAGCGTCCTCGCCGTCCTTGTATGACTTTGTCTCGATGGTGACCTTGTCGGCAACCATGAATGCGGAGTAGAAGCCCAGTCCGAAGTGGCCGATGATTTGTTCCTCTGTTGCCTTGTCCTTGTACTGCTCAAGGAATGCCTCAGCTCCTGAGAAAGCGATCTGGTTGATATATTTCTCAACCTCCTCCTCAGTCATACCGATACCGTTATCGGTAAATGTGATGGTCTTGTCGTTGGCACTTGTGGTCACATCTATACGATATGGCTCATCCGGCTCGTCGAACTCGCCCATGAGAGACAGCTTCTTAAGCTTTGTCACGGCATCACAGCCGTTTGATATAAGCTCCCTGACAAATATATCGTGGTCTGAATACAGCCACTTCTTGATGACAGGGAAAATGTTTTCACTGTTGATCGATAAATTTCCGTTCTTCATAATTGTATACATCTCCTTAAAATATATTGGTTTTCAATGAAAGATGTGTCATCCCCGATCTGTGTTCAATCTTAATAGAAATGTACACTGACACATCAGGCTAAAAGGTATGATAAATCAGCCGGGAACTAAAGTCAAGGAAAAGTTAGCACTCGGACAAAATGAGTGCTAACAGGAGCGGCGCGCAAAAAAATCCGGCATCAGATATGGTGCCGGATCTTCAAGATTATATTTAATTTCTTCAAAAAATCAGCTTTCGGTGAAATATATTCCGGCAGCCTTCAGGAAATCCCTGATCTCCGCATCCCACACATGCTCAAGGGTCTTATCCATGGTGAATATGTTCTGGGTCGCCATGGATGTGAGCTGTATGCTCATGCCATCGTAGTAGACGTTCAGAGTGAGATTTGCCACATCGGATACCGGTATGGTGAGATGGTTCTTCTCAAGCATATCCATGATGTCCGGCTGGGAGAGCACGAGCACTATCTTGAAGCTGAGCGGCAGCTTCTTTCCCCTTATGACATTATATACATGTGGTTTTATAGATCCCCATGAGGCGTAGGATGTGGAAGCCATGAGCTCCAGCTCATCTTTGTCATAGAAATCCTTGTTTATCCTTCCGTCAAAGCTGTATGTTATCCCGCTTTTTACAAATGCCTCCATGGCGAGAAAGCGGTCAAATGTATTGTCCATCAGAAGCTTCTTCACGAAGTCCCTGGTCTCTGTGATGGTTATGTCTAACATTGAAAATCTCCTGTTTTCTGGATTGTGATCGCAGCCGTATCTGCGTGCGGCTGCATGCTAAAAGTATATCAGCGGAATGTGGCAAATGCAACAATATAGATACACTGATTTATTGAATTATGGATACC
>CAVCCL010000213.1:0-2855 GCA_963600665.1 Bifidobacterium catenulatum
CCATAGTTGTCCGTTCCAACATACAGCTTCTCATCACTTGTGAGATAAATGCAGTTGATCGAATATTTCGTGGCATCCTCGTCACCGTCCAGTGAGAACAACGTAAATTCACTTCCATCATACCTGTAAAGTCCGTTGTCCGTGCCTATCCATATATATCCACTCACAGACTGGCACACACAATTTGCCTCTCCGCTGTCAAACCCATCGGTATCTGAGAATGTCCTCTGGTTATAATTTGATGTAAAATCCTCATCTGCAAACACACTAAGCCGTGGCCACATCACTGTCGCCACGGCAAGTATTATCACATATATGATAAGTTTCTTTTGATGATCTCTCATTTTTTCCTCCGAAGATATGCTCCGCTCCTACGCCTCCTTGAGGAATGCAACATATCCTTTCTTGGTCTCATATATATCTGCCTTGGATGTCACTTCCCATGGCGCATGCATGTTGAGTACAGCCACGCCACAGTCTATTACCTCCATACCATACAATGAAAGTATATATGCAATGGTTCCGCCGCCACCGACATCTACCTTGCCGAGCTCGGCTGTCTGGTATGTGATCTCCGCGTCATCCATGATCTTTCTTATAGCCGCCATGTATTCTGCATTTGCGTCATTTGATCCTGACTTTCCTCTTGATCCTGTGAACTTGTTAAATACCATTCCCTCACCGAAGATAGCCGCATTCTTCTTGTCAAATGCTGACTCAAATGTAGGATCAAAGCCCGCAGATACGTCCGATGACAGCATCCTTGACGATGCAAGACATCTTCTGAGTGAGATCTCTGAGAAGCCACCCATTGCGTTCATTATCTCAGCTACAGTATTCTCAAAGAAGTGTGACTGCATTCCTGTTGCTCCAACACTTCCTATCTCCTCCTTGTCAGTGAGCAGACAGCATGTCGTCTTCTCCGGCTCATCCGCCTCAAGCATGGCAACAAGGGATGTGTATGCACACACTCTGTCATCCTGTCCATATGCCATGATCATGCTCTCGTCTATACCGCAGTTTCTTGCCTTTCCTGCAGGAACGATCTCGAGCTCTGCTGAGAGGAAATCCTCCTCTTTCATATCGTACTTCTTCTCAAGGAGCGCAAGTACAGCTTCCTTTACAGCCTCCTTCTCCTTGCCCTCAAGCGGTCTGCTGGCAAAAAGTATATCGAGCTGCTCTCCCTCTATCACTGAGTCAGCTCTCTTCTTGAGCTGCTCCTGTGAGAGATGTATGAGAAGATCTGTAACACAGAATACAGGATCATTCTTATCCTCACCTATGTTCACTGTCATAACGTCACCATTTGTCTTTGCAACAACACCGTGTATGGCAAGTGGGAGTGTTACCCACTGATACTTCTTTATTCCGCCGTAATAGTGAGTGTCGAGATATGCAAATCCGCCCTTCTCGTACAATGGATTCTGCTTCACATCCATACGAGGGGAATCGATGTGTGCGCCGAGTATGTTCATACCCTTCTCAAGTTTCTTCTTTCCTATATTGAACATGGCAACTGTCTTGTTCATCCACACGGCATATACCTTATCTCCGGCTGCAAGGCTCTCCTTGTTCTTGATGACCTTCTTCAGATCTCTGTAGCCGTGATCTTCTGCCTGCTTCACGATCTCTTTAACGCATTCTCGCTCTGTCTTACCGTTGTCGAGGAACTCCCTGTAGTCCTTGCACAGGCTCTCAAGCTCCTTTATCTCATCCTTCTTGTATTTGTTCCATGCATTTTTCTGTGCCATTTTCATTGCCTCCTGTTAATTACTATACATATCTGTGTCAATATTCCACGCGCTCCTGAGCATAGTCTTTCTGCGCAGGATAACGAGTATAGCTCCCATTATTATAAAGAAAATGATATATACTGCGTATGACGGAAGTCTTGTGAACTTAAACACAAGATATCCTGCCACACACAAAACAATTGCTATAACAATTGCAATAGCCATATTAAAGAATGCATTCAGATTGCCTCTGAGCGCACCGTATTCATCCTCCCAGTCAAGCTTCGGATGTGTTGAATCGAGAAGCACACCTGTGTATGTGCAAATGCCCGAGCCGAGGATTCCCAGCACAACATAATACACACTGTCTATAAAACTGCACTCCATATATATGCAGAGGATAACCGTGGTAACCGCGATCGTCACTCCGCTGAACAGCATGCTCACCCAGACCTTTGCGCGGATCTGGAGATCATATGCCATCGGGATGTGCTTTATAAATGATATATGGCTTCCCTCTCTGGTGAACGCCGTGGATGCGATACTGTTCATCGCTGTTGCAAAGAATGCCAGGGCGATGACCGCAACCAGCATGACCATGTCAGCCAGGAAAAGTCCTCTTCCAAATGTGTCTCTGAATGCCCTGATCGAATCCGCAGTTGCAGGTATATTGAACAATGCCACAACGAGTATCGGCCATATAAGGTTGACCACAACGCAATACTTCCTGTATGCCGGAGTCCTCACCAGTGTCTTTATCTCCTTTGACATATATGATCTGAATGGTGTCTTTATGGCAAAATTCTGCAGCCCGACAACTTCCTTCTGGCGGTGTCCTGACCTTCCGGTGGATGACACAAGGTATACGCCCCTGAGGTACAGCAGATTTCCAAGGAAAAACAGCAGCGCCACACAGGCAGCGTTCACAAGCACAAAGAGCAGCATATACACGATGCTGTTACTGCTCAATGCTTTCAGAAACAGCGGAACCGTGAAAAATATATTGTTCATTACCTTTATGAATATATTGTCACCATTTTTAAGGCTGTCTATGTAATTATTTATATTCACAGAGTCCATCTGTGCAAATGACCATATGAAAAGGCCTGCAAACACTACAAC
>CAVCCL010000214.1:0-6037 GCA_963600665.1 Bifidobacterium catenulatum
CCGTTACCTCGCCAACTAGCTAATCAGACGCGGGTCCATCTCATACCACCGGAGTGTTTTCACACTGTATCATGCGATACCGTGCGCTTATGCGGTTTTACCAGTCGTTTCCAACTGCTATCCCCCTGTATGAGGCAGGTTACCCACGCGTTACTCACCCGTCCGCCACTAAATCCGCCGGAGCAAGCTCCAGCTTCAATCGTTCGACTTGCATGTGTTAAGCACGCCGCCAGCGTTCATCCTGAGCCAGGATCAAACTCTCATTAAAAAGTTTGTAAATCCTAAGTCAGAAATCATACTAGCTTGTATTTTTCCTAACCATCTTTACTGTTATTGGTTTGTTGGATCTTTGATGTTATCTTTGATCCGACGTTCTTGAAATTCTTGTTTGGAATTTCAGGGTTGTCATGTTGTTAATTTTTCAAGGTTCTTATAAAGCTCTGATACTAAGTATGTCTAACGGAGAAGGAGGGATTTGAACCCTCGCACCGCTATTAACGGCCTACTCCCTTTCCAGGGGAGCCCCTTCAACCGCTTGGGTACTTCTCCAGTATCAAGCGCTTGAACTTTCATTATGTATGAAAGTCAGCGGAGAGAGAGGGATTCGAACCCTCGCGCCCTTTCGGACAAACGGTTTTCAAGACCGCCTCGTTATGACCGCTTCGATATCTCTCCAAGTTGTTTTTGTTCATCGCCATCAACCGGCGACTTGTACATATTATCACTTTACCATCTTTGTGTCAACATCTTTTTTCAAAAAATTTGAAGCAATTTTCAAATCCTCCGGAGTGGTGATTTTCAGGTTCTCATAAGCACCCATTATCACCTTTGTTCTAACACTGCTGTAACGCTCCACTATCATTGTGTCATCCGTTATAACCTGACATTTGTCATGTGCCAGTCCATCGTAACATGCAAGCAGAAGATCCCTGTCAAAGCTCTGCGGAGTCTGGACCTGCCACAGTCTGGATCTGTCAGGAGTCTCCACTCCCATCTGATCCCCATCGACTATCTTGATGGTATCCTTCACAGGTACACCCACTGTACATGCGGAATATACCTTTACCGCATCTATGGAATCTTCGATGATCTTCTGGGTTATGCAGGGTCTCGCTCCGTCATGGATGAGTACATACTTCGCTCCATCCGCCGCAATAAGGCCATTGTGCACTGAGTCATAGCGCTCCGCCCCACCGGTCACGATCTTGCTGACTTTGGTGAGGTTGTACCTGTCCACTATGTCTTTTCTGCAATAATCGACAGAGTCCTCCCCAGTGACCAGAACTATCTCATCAACAGGGCTGTCCTGAAAAGCCCTGAGCGAATAATATAGTACAGGATAGCTCTCCAGCATCATGAACTGCTTTGGTATATCGCTGTGCATCCTGCTGCCTTTTCCTGCTGCAAGGACTATGGCTGTGACTCTTCCTTCCCCCACCGTATCAGATGCTTCTGCATTTGCTTTTTTATATGTATCATATCCCTTATCGCACATGTCTATCTTCTCCCGAATGTATACTGCCGCCATAGTACATTTATAAGCTGATTATCTCTCACCCAGCTTTAGGTTTGGTATGGCATTCAGATCCCAGCCATGTCTTGTTCCATTTATGTATTCGTAGTATCCCGCTGCACCTATCATGGCTGCATTGTCCGTGCACAGTATCGGTGACGGATGATACAGCGTAAGTCCCGCCTTCTCACACACTTCCTTCATGCTGGCTCTGAGGGCAGAATTGGACGCAACTCCGCCAGCTATGGCTATCTTATCCATATGGTATTCCTTTGCCGCAGCAACCGCATGCTCTGTGAGCACCTCCGTTACCGCTTTCTGGAACGATGCTGCCACATCGGCTTCATTGATCTGCTCATCTCTCATATGGGCCTGATTGATATAGTTGAGCACCGCAGACTTCAGGCCACTGAAGCTGAAGTCATAGACTGATTCCGCAACTTTTGCCCTTGGAAATTCTATGGCATCAGGATTGCCCTCCTTCGCCTTGCGGTCTATCTTCGGGCCTCCCGGATATCCCAGTCCTATAGCTCTTGCCACCTTGTCAAATGCTTCTCCTGCTGCGTCATCCCTGGTTATTCCAAGTATCTCAAACTTGCCGTAATCGACAACCTTTACAAGGTGTGTATGACCTCCGGACACAACAAGACACATGAACGGAGGTTCAAGGTCCTTGTTCTCTATATAATTTGCTGCGATATGGCCCTCTATATGATGCACGCCCACAAGCGGTATATCCTTGGCAAATGCTATGGCCTTGGCCGCTCCCACGCCAACAAGAAGAGCACCGACAAGTCCCGGTCCATATGTGACCGCAACTGCATCTATGTCATCCAATGTGCACTCTGCCTCCTTGAGTGCCTGTCTTATGACCTGTGTGATCTTCTCTATGTGCTTTCGTGAGGCTATCTCCGGCACTACACCTCCATACAATGTATGGATATCTATCTGTGAATATATTACATTTGACAGCACGTTTCTTCCATTCACAACAACCGCTGCGGATGTCTCATCACATGAGGATTCTATAGCCAGTATCTTTACATCTTTCTCCATAATTCATCTCACCTTTGCCGATCTATTCTACTCCTCCGAGAACTTGAGCGTTGTTGTCGTCCTGTCCTTTGCAGCGATAGTTCTCGGGAATATCTCTCTTATCTCATCCATAAATACCGCCGGTTTTGCCATCGACGGACTGTAATGTGTAAGCCACATCTCGCCCACATCAGCCTTTGCCGCTATGGCCGCAGCCTCCTGCATCATCATATGCTTGTGCTCTATGGCTTTTATCTCTTTCTCCTTCTCGCCGTACATTCCCTCGCATATGAACAGATCTGATCCGGCAGCGTACTTCTCTATAAGAGGGGTCGGTCTCGTATCTGTGCAGTATGTGAGCTTCAGGCCCTTACGGTCAGGTCCAAGCACCATATCAGGAGTATATATATGTCCATCCTCCTCATAGGTGTTGCCCTTCTGCAGGCCGTTCCAGTATTTCATCGGGATCTCGTTCTCTCTCGCTCTGTCCACGCTGAATTTACCGGCTCTTGGGAGCGACAGGGAATATCCATAGCATGTCACATTGTGGTTCACCCGGAATGCATCCACTCTGAGATCCTCCCACATAAAGCTCTCCTCCGCCTCCGAGAGCTCCTGAAATCTGATCTCAAACGGAAGCTCCGGCGCTATGACCCTGAGGGAATTGACCACCTTCTCAAGCCGCTTTGGGCCAACCATAAGAAGCGGCTCCGTTCTCTCGGCATTGCCTATCGTGAGCAACAGCCCCGGCAATCCGCTTATATGATCTGCATGAAAATGCGTGAAGCAGATCACATCTATCTGCTTGAAGCCTATCATGCCCTGCTGCCGCATCGATGTCTGGGTTCCCTCGCCGCAGTCTATCAGCATCTCATGTCCATTATATCTGACCACAAGGGATGTGAGCGCCCTGTATGGCAGTGGCATCATCCCTCCGGTTCCCAAAAGACATACGTCTATCATCTTCTATCTCCATTTCTAAGACAGAGCCTCTATGCGTACTCTGTCACGTCATCTATCCTTGGAGGTATGACACATTCATTTACAAGTCTGTCGTAGCAGTCCTCACACATCCTGAGTGTGTATTTCCTGCCATCCTTGCGTGAGAAATATCCCCACTCCTTCTGGATAAGGACATAATCCTCCTTGTCATGCATATCTCCAAATACAATTATTCTTCCACACTTATTACATCTGATCTCACTCATATTTATCTCCTGTCCGACTGCATGCAGTCCTGTTATGAGGCTGATTATAAGTCAGATCCTTCGCAGAATATACCGACAATGTTTTCCATTTGCACAAATGCAACCGCAACACACACTGTATATCCCACATATATCTGTCATTTACTACAACTGTTTCTGCATGACCAGGCCATCTTCAACCGGTGAGTCGTAGTATTTTTTTCTTGTTGAAATTTTTACAAATCCAAACTGCTCATACATAGCTATCGCAGCAGCGTTGGATTCCCTGACTTCCAGAAATATGCTCTGCACATCCCTGCTCTTACAGTCATCGATCATGGCTTCCATCAGCTTCCGACCGATGCCGCAGCGTCTTGATCCGGCATCCACGGCTACCCTGAGCAGATCCGCACTGTCGCACACCGCCGAATATATGATATAACCGGCAATTTCTCTTTCAGCAGTCTCAATGAGCATAACGTGATCGTATGCCCCCTGTATGGAGGAGGCTACCATCTCCTCATTCCACGGGTGTGTGAACACCTCAGCTTCAAATGCAGCTATTCCGGCCAGATCTTTCACGTCTGCCAACCTCAGGCATACCTGTGAAGAACCATGGTTCACGGCCTCGGCATTGATTCCCAATGTCTCATCTTTGTAGTCCCCGGATCTATTCATGTCCGCCATTCTCCAGCTTTGCCTTCTCTGCTCTCTCTCGCTCTGCCTGTGACTGTCTGAGATATTCAGGGGCAAATGTATCCCCCTCCTCATACTGTCCGGCTGCGTATCTCACCTGGGCTGCTGCTGCCACTGAGCCCGCTCTCTGTTTGTTCATATGTGCCGGAGCAAATGAATAGTCTGCCGTCATCTTCTCTTTTATGACATCAGAGTAAACATCTATTCCGTCCCCCACAAATATAACCTTTTCCCCTCTCTCATTGAGCTGGTCTATAAGGTCCGCAATATCCATAGGAGTCTGATCCATTATAGTCTCAAGCCTGTCATCACTGCCAAAGCGGTACAGACCCGTATACACCTGTTTTCTTCTCGCGTCCATGATAGGGCAGATGAGTCTGTCAGTTCCCCACACATTGTATGCAAGTCCCTCAAGTGTCGGCACCGCAATAACCGGTATATTCCATGCAAAGGCAAGCCCCTTGACTGTAGCCGAGCCTATCCTGAGTCCTGTAAATGATCCCGGTCCGGCAGCAACAGCCAGTGCATCAAAGCTCTCCTTGTCTGTCTCTGTCATCTTCACGATCTCATCCAACATAGGAAGCAGGGTCTGGGAATGTGTCTTCTTGTAGTTGGTTGTGTATTCAGCTATCAAATTATCGTCCTGGACTATGGCAACGCTCGCCACAAGTCCTGAGCTGTCAAATGCTAAGATCTTCATATCTGATCATGCCTCTCTTCTATCGTAATGCGCCTGTAATCAAGGCCCTTTGAAAGGTCCTTCTCTATGTCAATTCTGGTGTATGTGTCAGGCAATATCTCCTCTATGAGATTCGCCCACTCTATAAGGCATACTCCATCGCCATACACCATCTCATTGTAGCCTATCTCATCCATCTCGTCCACATCGCCGATCCTGTACACGTCAAAATGATACAGAGGCAGTCTGCCCTCGTCGTACTCCTTAACTATAGTGAAAGTCGGGCTGTTCACCACTTCAGTGATTCCAAGTCCGGCTGCCACGCCCTGGGATATTATCGTCTTGCCAACTCCCAGATCTCCATATATACAGTACACCTGGCCCGGAACCGCATTCTGTCCAAGCTGCACTCCTGCGTTGTAGGTTTCTTCCCTACTATTACTCTCTATGACCATATTCTCTCCTGTCTGTCATACATATGTGTTTTCTCCGGTCTGCCGGAACTGTTCTGTCACTTTTAAAGATCAAGCGTGATCTTCCTGCCCTTCGCTTCAAATGGTCTGTATGTAACTCCAGCCATATCAAACATTTTCTTGGAGGCTATGGTGCTCTCCGTCATCGCATACTTGTCGGACATATATACGACTTCCTTTATGCCACACTGAATAATAGCCTTGGCACATTCATTACATGGGAACAGGGTAGAATATATGATCGCATCCTTGAGATTGCCGCCTCTGTAATTAAGAATAGAGTTCAGCTCTGCATGACATACATAGAAATATTTGTTGTCAAGCGGATCTCCGGACTTTCCCCACGGCATTGTGTCATCGTCGCAGCCGGCCGGCATGCCGTTATATCCCATGGACAGAATTCTGTTGTTCTTGTCCACTATACACGCTCCAACCTGCGTTGACGGGTCTTTGC
>CAVCCL010000215.1:0-3558 GCA_963600665.1 Bifidobacterium catenulatum
GCTTTGAGAGCTTGTCCTGTACTGCATTTCTAAGTCCTTCTGTAACTTCAATGTTCTTACCGCTGATTATGTAATTCATGATGCCCAACTCCTTCTTTTTTGGATAAAATCCAAATTGATATGACTATTATAACACAATGAGTCTTTTTTTCAATATATTTGACGTATTTTTATGTGCAAATTGACAACTTTATTTGTTTTCACTGTCATGTTTTCGCCATTTTACACAAAAAAGCGCACATGTATACCATGTGCGCTTCAATGTATTTATTATACCCTATTATATACAGCTTGTCTACTGTCCTATGATTCTGACTGCGCAGAGCGGATCTCTGTAGAATGCAGAGGATATCTTGATACCGGTCTCCTCTGTGCTGGCATGTACTATCATTCCGTCTCCGATATATATAGCGCAGTGCTCTATGGAGCTGTCTCCATAGAAAAGTATGTCTCCAGGCTCAAGACTTGAAGTGTCTACTCTTGTTCCATACTGTGACTGTGCTCCCGCTGAGTGTGGAAGTGAATATCCAAACTGAGCATATACAGCCATGACAAATCCTGAACAGTCAGCTCCATCCGTAAGGCTCGATCCGCCATATACATATGGATTACCCACAAACTGTGTTGCAAAGTTCGCAAGGTCTATTCCCGTCTGGCCGCTCGGTGCCACTACATTGTTCTGTGAATCGTCTGAATCGCTGCTGTCAGATGATGTGTCGTCTGATGTATCCGATGACTGATCTGCAGAATCTGCATCCGGCTGATCTGCTGTGTAGGAATCATCCTCCGTGATCTGGCTGTTATCTGATGTGTCTTCAGCTTCCGCCTCGTCTGCACTCTCCTGCTCCTGTCTTGCCTGCTCCTCTGCTGCCTTTTCTTCCGCAGCCTTCGCATCAAGTTCTGCCTGAATCTGCTCCATGGACTTGGCAGTTGCAAATGCATATGTATCATCTACAAATTCAGCGCTGACATAACCATTCGTCTCGTCGTCAAGTGCTATCTGTACCCATTTGTCATCCTGTGATATTACATCAAAGCTCTGGCCTGATCCAACCTGTGTTATACAGTCGGAGTTCACATCAGCCTCTGTTCTTACGTTGAGTGTCTCTGTATTGACAGTTACCTGCTTCGGACAGTTCGCCTCAGCATATGCTCCCGCATCATCTCCAAAAAGAAGCAGGTCATTCCTTATGTATCCTGTACAGTCACCTGATGTGACCTTGGTCCACTCCTTGCCCTTCTTCTCTATGGTTGCTATTCCATTGTTCCCTATGATACCGACTACATCTGAATCAGTTCCGGCTCCCGATCTTATATTCACATAATCCTCGGTGACAACAAGACACTTATCCTTGAAATCAGGATATTTCACCTTGTTCTCTTCGCCTGTCTTGTCCTTCTTGGTCTCCGCAGCATTCTTACCTGCGGATGCTGTAGTCTTCTGTGCATCTGTGGACGTTGCCGCCTTTGCAGCATCGTCTGCGTTTTTATCATTGCCCGCAAGGGTGTTAGCATATCTGTCAAATGCAGATGAAATACCTACAGTTGAATCGCTGTATATCTGTCCCGCGCTCACCGTTCCTATGGAAGTGGTGATCATCATTCCTGCCGCTGCAGCAACAACTATAGTCTTCTTAAATGACTTTGCTTTAGACATTATAAAAACCTCCTGTGCTGATCTTAACGCAACAATTATTACATCTTTGTTACAAATCTATTGTAGTATAGCAATAATGATTACATTTGTCAACACAGGAGGCGTCGTTTTATACATTTGTATTTATTTTTTGTTACATATTTGTTACATGTGCTAGTTTGAAATTACAACTCCATCCTCGCCATTTACAGTAACTATAGAGCCCGACTTAAGTATCTTGGTCGCATTCTGTGCACCCAGGATAACAGGTATGTCACGGCTGAGTCCGACTATGGCAGCATGTGAATTGCCACCATTCTTCTCACACACGATCGCAGATGCAGTCTTGAGCTGATCCATGATCCTGTTGCTTGTCTCATTTATGACGATTATGTCTCCGTCCTTATAGTTCTTGATGAGCTCATCCTCTGACTCGCATACACAGAGCGGTGCGGTTGCAGATCTCTCATTTATTGAGAAGCCCTTTACAAGGATATGTCCTACAACGTGTACCTTTATCAGGTTTGTCGTGCCGGTCACGCCAAGTGGAACTCCGGCGGTGATTACAGTCACCTCACCGTCCTTAACATAGCCGTGCTTCTTTGCCGCATCAACAGCATGCTCGAAGAGATCGTCAGTGTTGTTTTCCTCACCTATAAGAAGAGGCTGAACTCCCCATGAAAGATTGATCTGTCTGGCAACTTTCTTAACAGGGGTACATCCGATGATCGGACATTTTGGTCTGTACTTTGAGAGCATTCTCGCTGTCTTTCCTGACTTGGTAACAGTGATGATGGCTGCCGCGGCAAGGTCTATGGCCGTTGTACATGTCGCATGTGATATAGCACTCGTTATATCAGGATTCTGCACTGCATCCCTGTTGAAGAATCTCTTGTTGTAATCTATGTCTCTCTCTGCTCTCTCTGCGATGGTCTTCATGGTGTGAAGAGCCTCAACCGGATACTTGCCCGCTGCGGTCTCTCCTGAGAGCATGATCGCACTTGTTCCGTCATATATGGCATTTGCAACATCTGTCGCCTCTGCTCTTGTAGGTCTTGGATGTATCATCATGGAGTCAAGCATCTGTGTAGCTGTTATGACCTGCTTGTCCGCATTGTAAACCTTCTTGATGATCATCTTCTGGATGATAGGCACATCCTCAAGAGGTATCTCAACACCCATGTCTCCTCTTGCGACCATGATTCCATCGGACACTCTGATGATCTCGTCTATATTGTCAACGCCCTGCATATTCTCGATCTTGGCGATGATATTGATATTGTCACACTCATACTCGTCAAGAATCTTCCTTATCTCAAGTATATCGTCGGCTGATCTTACAAATGATGCAGCGATAAAGTCGAAATCGTTCTCAATACCAAAGATTATATCCGCCCTGTCTACATCGCTTATGTATGGCATGGTGAGGTTAACTCTTGGAACATTTACACCCTTGTGGTTTGATACAGGTCCGCCATTCTCCACGCGGCACACGATATCTTTATCAGTAACCTTCTCTATCTTCATATTTATAAGGCCGTCATCAATGAGTATGGTATCTCCCGGCTTGACATCATTCACAAGATTCTTGTATGTAATGGATACCTTTGCCTGGTCGCCCACCACATCCTCTGTCGTCAGTGTAAATGTCTGTCCTTCTACGAGTTCAACCTTACCCTCCTTGAAGTCGCCAACTCTTATCTCCGGGCCCTTGGTATCAAGCAGTGTTGCAACCGGAAGTCCAAGCTCCTCACGAAGCTTCTCCACTCTGTCCTTGTTCTTCCTGTGCTGGGCATGATCACCATGAGAAAAATTGAATCTGGCAACATCCATACCCTCGATCATGAGCTTTCTGAGCACCTCATCATCGTCCGTCGCCGGTCCCAATGTACAAATTATCTTTGTTTTTCTCAAATTCATAT
>CAVCCL010000216.1:0-3308 GCA_963600665.1 Bifidobacterium catenulatum
GTCTTGAATGTCGCACCCTTGTCAGGTCTGTAATTATTCACAGCCTTGACCAGTCCGATCATGCCCTCCTGTATAAGATCCTCCTCATCAGCACCTATGATATAAAGGCTTCTGCTCTGTCCCGTTATCATTGGGCCATAGCGCTTGATAAGTGTCTCCATGGCATCATTATCCTTTTGTTCATTTATAAGCTCCAGCAGTTCATTATCTGATAATTCCGAATACATATACTCTACCTTTACTTGTTCATCCTCTGTCTTACGACCTCATAAGCCAGAACTCCGGCAGCAACCGATGCGTTGAGTGAGTCTATATCCCCCTTCATAGGAACAGATACGACATAATCACACTTCTCCTTGACCAGTCTGCTGACACCGCTTCCCTCATTACCTATGACAAGTCCAAGGGAACCTGTGAGGTTACACTTGTACATGAGTTCT
The DNA here is from genome assembly GCA_963600665.1 of Bifidobacterium catenulatum. Lineage (GTDB taxonomy): Bacteria > Bacillota > Clostridia > Lachnospirales > Lachnospiraceae > Coprococcus. The sequence continues at coordinate 441 of CAVCCL010000216.1, forward strand.
CCGTCCATATCCGCACAGGCGAACCACATGCCTCTATCTTTCAGCTCCTCTATGGTCTTGCTGATATTTGTCACCTTTGCAACTGGGGTATAATTGATTGCTCCCGCTGACGCCTTTACAACTGTAGCTGTGATTCCAACTGCACGCCTCTTAGGTATGATCACTCCGTGGGCACCACAGAGATTAGCTGTTCTGATGATTGCACCAAGATTGTGTGGATCCTCTATCTCATCGAGTATAAAGAACAATGGATCCTCTCCTCTGCTCTCAGCCAGTGCGAACATATCCTCTATCTCTGCGTACTTATATGCCGCTGCATGGGCTATCACTCCCTGGTGCTTGCCGGCCTGTGACATCTGGTTTAACTTTTCCTTTGAGAGGTAGTTTATCACTGTGTCCTGCTTCTTTGCCTCTCTGACTATGCTGTTCACGATTCCATCCCTGCATCCGTCAAGGACATACAGCTTATCTATGGTCTTGCCTGATCTGAAAGCCTCAAGGACTGCATTTCTTCCCTCTATGACAAATGCTTCCTCATCGCTCTCTGTCTTATTGTTATTCTCAAATTCTCTATTCTGCATCTTTTTCTCCATCTGTACTCTCTGTACCCTGTTCAAGTGTCGCGGTATCCGCTGCTGTATCTTCCTGTACTGCCTTGACCGAATCCTTGTGCTGCTGTTCTGACCTGTACGTTTCTACGGGATCATGGTTTAATATGATCCTCGTGATCTCAAACATCCTGTCATACTGCTTATCAAGATACAGAAAGCCTATAAGGCACTCAAAGCCCGTGGCCATGCGGTACTGTCCCACAGTTGCATTCTTGGCCGTTGAATGGGTCTTGGTGTTCCTGCCTCTCTTGTATATCCACTCTTCCTCCTCGGTAAGCAGTCCGTTGTCCAGAAGATACATAATATATCCCGCCTGAGCCTCCGCCTTCACAAGCTGGCTCACCTCTTTGTGGTATTTGTACGCCTGCTTGTTGTCCTTTGTGACAGCAAGGGTCTTTATGAGAAGATCAAACACGCTGTCACCTATATATGCAAGTGAAAGCGGTGAATACTCCCTTGGATTAGTGTATGTCACCCCGAGTATCTCAGTAAAGTAACTGTCTATGCTCTTTTCCATTTTACGCCCTCTCTGGTATCCTCAAGGATAATTCCCATATCACTGAGCTGGTCACGGATCTCATCTGCTCTGGCAAAGTTCTTTGCCTTTCTTGCAGCCTGTCTCTCCTCGATAAGAGCCTCTATATCTGAATCAAGTATCTCTTCCTTCTTCTCTGTGATGATTCCAAGTATGTCGCAGAGCTTTGTCACTGTATTGAGCACAAGCTCCACAGTAGCCTTTGTTGACTCCTCTGTCACATTTACATTTGCATATTTTACGAGCTCAAATATAACTGAGATCGCATCTGCAGTGTTGAGGTCGTCATCCATGGCTGCCTCGTATTTCTTCACAAATGCATCCATCTCGTCTGCAACTGCCTTATCTACTTCCCCTTCTGTTCCGCTTATAGACTTCAGCCTGTCAACTGCTGTAAGGATTCTCTCAAGGCCGTTCTTTGAAGCCTCAACAAGGTCTGCTGAGAAGTTGAGCGGACTTCTGTAATGGGCTGACAGCATGAAGAATCTGATGACCTGAAGAGGGTACTTCTCTGCTATCTCTCTGACTGTGAAGAAGTTGCCAAGTGACTTGGACATCTTCTCATTGTTGATCTTGAGGAAGCCGTTGTGCATCCAGTATCTTGCGAACTCTGTGCCATTTGCAGCCTCGCTCTGTGCTATCTCATTCTCATGGTGTGGGAATACAAGATCCTCTCCACCCGCATGTATATCAATTACATCTCCGATATATTTCTTGGACATAACCGAGCACTCAAGATGCCAGCCCGGTCTTCCGTCGCCCCATGGTGATGGCCATGATGGCTCGCCCTCCTTCTTTGGCTTCCAGAGAACGAAATCAAGTGGATCTTCCTTCTCATCAACTCCTGATACAAGGAGATCTCTGTTACCTGAACGGAGGTCATCGATATTCTTCTTGGACAGCTTGCCGTAGTCCTTGAACTTTCTGGTTCTGAAGTATACAGTGCCGTTCACCTCGTAAGCGTAGCCCTTCTCTATAAGAGTCTTTACCATCTCGATCATATCCGGTATCTCTTCTGTTGCCTTTGGATGTGTTGTCGCCTCACGCACATTGAGAGCCGCCATGTCCTTCTTGACCTCTGCGATATATCTCTCTGATATAACGCTGGCATCCACGCCCTCCTCATTTGCACGCTTTATGATCTTGTCATCGACATCAGTAAAATTCGATACATAATTGACATCATAGCCCTTGTACTCCAGATATCTTCTGAGCGTATCAAATACTATCATAGGTCTGGCATTTCCTATATGGATATAGTCATATACTGTAGGTCCACATACATATATTCCCACCTTACCCTCATTGATAGGCACAAACTCTTCTTTTCTTCTTGTGAGTGTGTTTAAAATCTTCATAAATATAATGTCCTTTCTATATTGGTCGATAATATATCTGTAAGCAAACAAAAAACTTCGTCCCAATATACATATGATATGCATATAGAGACGAAGTATTATCTCCGCGGTTCCACTCTGATTGTATAAAATACTACAATTCCTGTTCTTCGCCTTTTGTGTCTAGTATATGTGCGGGTGCAGGCTTTGTCAATAATTTCATTTTATAATTGTACTGGACATAGCACCAATTATTTACTAGAATAAACTGAATAAAACAATCAGGAGGATACCTATATGTCAGATATAAACAATAACGAAACCGACGAAATGGATATCGAGATGATCGATATAACATACGAGGATGGAACATCCTGCACATGTG
>CAVCCL010000217.1:0-3268 GCA_963600665.1 Bifidobacterium catenulatum
TACTTATTATATTCATAGAAAAACTCCTGTCATACTTTTTAAACTACACCTTTTGAATTATATAATATAAAAAATGAGTTTACAACAGTAGAATAATTAAGTTTTTCTAACCTGGCGGATAACAGCAAAATAGCTGCCAGCTATAAACCGGCAGCCAGGACAGATGTCATACAGCCATGTGCATCCATCTACTTCTGAAAGTCCACATACTTTATCTCCATGTCCGCGGCAAGGGCCATCTTGTAGAGATCTGGATTGAATTTGAACAGATCATCCGGAGATACTCCGGTATTCTTAAGGACATCCTCAAATGTATCTCCATCCTGCACTGTATATATAAGGAAATCTTCCTCCATGATCACGGGAATACACACTTCATCCCCCGGCTGCATATTGTATACGTTGATGTACGGGTTTGCTGATATGATGTCGCTGAGCTTTACCTTGTATATCCTGGACAACTTATACAGTGTGTCCCCTCTCTTCACTACATGGATAACTCCGTTACAGGTATCAAAATTCATAGCTTACCCCTGAAAGGCTTTTTTATAATATATTCACCTCCGATGATATAGTTACCTGCAAAAAACTTTTATTTTTACATTTTCTGGTAATGGTTAAGTTTTTATAAAGTCATTGTATTTTTTCAAACCCTACACTATAATAAAGTAGCTTTATCGGCAGAAATGTCGAAATCAAACACATTCAACACACAAAAGAAATTGGAAGGGTTGTTTTATGTACACATTAGGAATTGATATTGGATCAACAACAGTTAAGGTTGCTGTCCTTGACAAGGACAACAAGATACTTTTCTCCGATTACAAAAGACATTTTGCAAATATCAAAGAAACACTTAAGGATCTTGTACAGGAAGCAAAGGATGCCCTCGGTGAGAACGAGGTCAATCCATGTATAACCGGTTCAGGTGGACTGGCTCTCGCCCAGCTCATCGGTGTGCCATTTACACAGGAGGTAGTCTGTGTATCAGAGGCACTGCAGGACTATGCACCACAGACCGACGTTGCCATAGAGCTCGGCGGTGAGGATGCCAAGATCATATATTTTACAAACGGAATCGAGCAGCGTATGAACGGTGTCTGTGCCGGAGGTACAGGCTCATTCATCGACCAGATGGCTACACTTCTGCAGACCGACGCATCAGGTCTTAACGACTATGCAAAGGATTACGATACCATCTACCCTATCGCTGCAAGATGTGGTGTATTTGCCAAGACAGATATACAGCCACTCATCAACGAGGGAGCTACAAAGCCAAATCTGGCCGCTTCCATATTCCAGGCCGTTGTCAACCAGACTATATCCGGTCTTGCATGTGGTAAACCTATCAAGGGCAATGTTGCATTTCTGGGCGGTCCTCTTCACTTCCTCCCGGAGCTGAAGAATGCATTTATCAGAACTCTTAACCTGACAGGTGATGCCATCATAGATCCGGGACACTCACATCTGTTTGCAGCCGTAGGTGCCGCCATGAACTCCAAGCCTGAGGTATCCATGACACTTTCAGAGCTTATACATGCACTCTCACAGGAGCTCAACCTCTCCTCAGGTGTAGAGAGACTTGCGCCACTCTTTGAGAGCGATGAAGATTACGAGAAATTCAAGGCAGATCACAACAAGTACGCCGTAAAGCGCGGTGATCTCGCAACATATAAAGGAAACTGTTTCATCGGTGTCGATGCCGGTTCAACCACCACAAAGGTTGCACTTGTCGGTTCTGACGGTGAACTGCTCTACGACTTCTACAGCAGCAACAATGGAAGTCCTCTGAACACCACTATCAGAGCTATAAAGGATATATACAGCAAGCTTCCTGAGGGCGCAGTGATCGCAGGCTCATGTTCTACTGGTTACGGTGAGGCTCTTATCAAGCAGGCGCTCTCTCTGGATTTCGGTGAAGTTGAGACCATAGCCCACTACACAGCCGCAGCATTCTTCGACCCAGAGGTCGACTGTATACTCGATATCGGTGGTCAGGATATGAAGTGTATCAAGATCAAGAACGGCGTAGTAGATAACGTTATGCTGAACGAGGCCTGTTCTTCAGGATGTGGATCATTCATAGAGACATTTGCAAAGTCACTGAACTATGACATAGCAGACTTTGCGCACATCGCCATCACAGCGAGAACACCTATAGATCTCGGTTCAAGATGTACCGTTTTCATGAATTCAAAGGTTAAGCAGGCGCAGAAGGAGGGCGCATCCGTAGCTGATATATCCGCCGGACTTGCATACTCCGTAATCAAGAATGCCCTGCTCAAGGTTATAAAGCTCACAGATCCTAAGGATCTCGGCAAGAACATCGTGGTACAGGGTGGTACCTTCTACAATGATGCTGTCTTAAAGAGCTTTGAGGTCATATCAGGAAGAACAGCCATAAGACCTGACATCTCAGGTATCATGGGTGCTTTTGGTGCTGCCCTCATCGCTAGGAACAAGTACAAAGAGGGATTTGTGACAACCATGCTCCCTATCGAGGAGATAAGAAAGCTCACATATGAGAGCTCCATGACAAGATGTAAGGGATGTACGAACAACTGTCTCCTCACTATAAACAAATTCTCAAACGGCAAGAGGTTCATCACTGGTAACAGATGTGAGAAGGGTGTCGGTCTGAAGAAGAACGCAGACAACATTCCTAACCTCTTTGAATATAAGCTCGGAAGAATATTTGGCTATGAATCACTTAAGCCTGAGGAGGCAAAGCGTGGCGTGATAGGTGTTCCTCGTGTACTCAACATGTACGAGAACTATCCTTTCTGGCACACATTCCTCACAAAGCTTGGATTCTCGGTCGTACTCTCTCCGAAGTCATCAAGGGATATATACAGCCTTGGTATCGAGTCCATTCCTAGTGAGTCAGAGTGTTACCCTGCCAAGATCTCACACGGACACGTTATGTGGCTGCTGAAGAACGGAATCAAGTCCATCTTCTACCCATGCGTACCTTACGAGATGAACGAGACTCCTGAGGCGAACAACCACTACAACTGTCCTATCGTTGCTTCTTATGCAGAGAACATCAAGAACAACATGGAGGAGCTCAAGGCTGACGACATAACATTCATCAGACCATTTGTGGCTCTGGACAACGAGGAGGCTCTTGTAAAGCGTATGCACCGTGAGATGTCCAAATACTACGATGTAACAATGGACGAGATCGGCAGTGCCATACATGCGGCGTACGCAGAGGCAGAGAAGGTCAAAGAGGATGTACGTGCAAAGGGTGAGGAAACCCTCAGAT
>CAVCCL010000218.1:0-5754 GCA_963600665.1 Bifidobacterium catenulatum
GTGTACTACTATGTGAAGAACGGTGCAGTACAGACAGGTGCGACCGGAATGATAGCGAGCGGCGGTAAGACATATTATGTGAGCAAGGGTGTATGGCAGTCAAAGGCAGCCGGGTTGAAAAAGGTCGGTTCAAAGACTTATTATATATCCGGTGGATTGCTTCAGAGCGGCAAGACCGGATTTGTGAAGAGTGGAAGCAAAAAGTATTATGTTGTAAAAGGAGTAGTCCAGAGTGGCAAAACCGGATTTGTAAAGATCGGCAGCAGGAAGTATTACGTGGCCAAGGGCGTGTTCCAGGGAAGCAAGACCGGATTTGTGAATATCGGCAGCAAGAAGTATTATGTGGTTAAGGGAATATTCCAGAGTAGTAAGACCGGATTTGTAAAGATCAGCGGCAAAAAATACTATGTAGTTAAGGGCGTGTTCCAGAGCGCAAAGACGGGACTTGTGAAGCCGGTAAAGACTGGTAAGACTTATTATATCAAGAAGGGTGTTCTTCAGAGTAAATTCACAGGAAGGATCGTGTACAAGAAACACACCTATAAGATCGTGAAGGGTGTTATGACGAAGAAGATCAAATAATGTATAAGAGGCAGTATTTTATGAAAATGGGCATTGTGTAGAGCAATGCCCATTTTTGTATGGCTATGTAGTCAGTTGATATAGGGAAGATATTCCAGAAATTTCTTTGTGGCGGCGGATATCGTTTTACGGTTTTTCATGGCAACGCCGATGGTACGGTAAGCCGGTCTGTCGAGGGGCTTTGCCAGAATGTTATATGGGATGCGCTTCAGGATCAGGCTTGGCAGAATACTGATCCCCAATCCCTGTTCCACCATGGACATGATGGCGTAGTCGTCCCAGGTTGTGAATTTCACATCAGGGGTGATGTGGTTTTTCTGGAAAATGGCGGATATTTCGGCCTTGCCGCCCTTTTCAAGCAGCATAAATGGTTCTTTGCCGAGTGCCTCCACAGGGAATACTTCCGACTGTGCAAATGGATGGTCTACAGGTATGATGGCCATGAGTTCGTCTTTTGCCAGTTCCATCGTGTCAAAGTCTGATCTCGTTGGAAGCCTCAGAAATCCACAGTCCACGCGGCCTGTGGCTATCCACTCCTCAATCTCGGTGTAGTCTCCGAGCAGCATTTCGTATTCTATGTTAGGGAAATCCTTTTGAAATTCTTTGATGACGCGGGGGAGCCAGTGGGTCGCCACACTGGAGAATGTTCCTATACGGATAAGCCCTGTCTGTATTCCGTTCAGTTCATCCACTTCCTCCTGAAGCCTGTCGTATTCGCGGCAGAGATTTTCGGCAAATGGCAGCAGGCGCAGACCATCCGATGTAAGCCTGACACCACCTCTGTCTCTTTCAAGCAGCACGATATTCCATTCTTTTTCCAAGTCAGCGATCATTCTGCTGACTCCGGACTGGGAGTAGTTCAGGGCTTCTGCGGCCTTGGAGAAGCTGCCGAGTTCTACGGTTTTTATAAATGACAGATATTTCTGTATGTTTGAGTCGGTCATGTGGTTTCCTCCTGATTGTAGTCTGGCGTGGTTGGTAAATTATGTAATACAAGGTAATTTTGTCGGTAAATTATTGTGTTAATGGTTATAGCCTGTTTTGACCGGTAAATGTATGTAATATCGGTCATAGCCTGTTTTGATCGGTAAATGTATGTAATATCGGTCATAGCCGGTTATGACTGGTATATGTATGTGTATGCATGATTAAAATGCATATAATACATGAGATATATTCGCTTTTATGATTATAACAGATGTGATATGTTAAAACAATCGTGGGGATCATAAGAGAGTGATCACTTAGATATTCTTGTGGATAATAGTGGAATATTGTGGACAAGATGGATACAGATTGGAGATTACGGCAGGATGAAGAGCGCATATACAAAATACATATCAGGACTTATTTTATTTGGATTGAACGGAATAGTTTCGAGTAAGATACTCATGTCGAGCTATGAGATCGTGTTTTTCAGGACACTTATAGGAAGTGTGTTTCTGGCGTTGGTATATTTTCTGTTTTCACGGAGAAGAGAACAGACTGTGGGTGAGGCTGCGAATGATGCGGAGAGCGGAGAGGTAGAGAATGGAGTTTCAGGTATTTTCAGACTTTCAGTTTCAATGAAAAAAGAGGTTTTATTTGTCGTATTGTCGGGAATAGTCATGGGACTCAGTTGGATATTCCTGTATGAGGCGTATGTGCGGATCGGAGTGGGACTGTCGTCGATCACATACTACTGCGGACCTGTCATAGTGATGCTGTCTGCGCCATTGGTGTTTCACAAGAAACTGAATGCTAGCCAGTATCTGTGTTTCGTGGTTGTATTTGCGGGAATCATGCTGGTGTCTCTGCCTGGAGTATTCGGGCATGGGAGTGTGGATGGATTTGGACTGTTATGCGGATTTGCATCGGCGGCATTTCACGCGCTGATGGTCATATTTACCATGAAAGCACCGCACATAATCGGTGTGAAAAATTCCATGATACAGCTTGCGGTGAGCTGGGTGACGGTGGCGTTGTTCCTTCTGGCAGGGAAAACAGTGTCGCTGCCGGACAGTCCGGAGCAGTGGTTCTGGGTGTTGTTCCTGAGTATCGTGAACACAGGAATTGGCTGCTATCTGTATTTCTCGGACGTGTCAAAGCTTCCGGTTGCAAATGTGTCGATACTTGGTTATCTGGAGCCATTGTCCTCGGTTATATTTGCGGTGATATTGCTTCATGAATCGCTGTCCCTGCCGGAGATAGTCGGTGCTGTGCTGATCCTTGGAGGTGCGGTGGTGACTACTGTAAATGATCAGCGGGTGGAGAAGGCAGAGGAAAATGTGTAGCTTGTGAGATATAAGAAACTGAATATGACGGGCAATTGTGGGAAGTTTTTTAGATATAAGAATAGAAATGAGGATATTGGGTCAATAATATCTATGCAATATGAAATGTTAGAAAAGTTTTTCACAGGAAAGGGGTATTGCTATGATATTAAAGGAAAAAGAGAAAACAGTTATCCAGGATCTTCAGACACAGGAGAAGTCCTGCGTGGAGAAATATGGAAGATATGCGGAGCAGGCGAAGGATCCTGAGCTTAAGAATCTGTTCCAGACTATACAGAAGGAAGAGCAGAAGCACTATGATTCACTTACCCAGGTGCTTGACGGACAGGTTCCACAGTGTGACTGCAATGACAGCGATGGAAAAGATTATGAGCCAAAGCAGACATATAAGATGATGGATGATTCAGAGGATAAGAAGAATGACGAGTTTCTTGCAACAGATTGTATCGGAACTGAGAAGCTTGTGTCAGGCGAGTACAATGGCGAGATATTTGCATTTGGCGAGAGTGCGGTGAGAAAACTTCTGGCGGATATACAGATTGAGGAGCAGAATCATGCGGAGATGCTCTACAAGTATAAGGTCGCAAATGGAATGGTGTAGGGAAATATCTGACAGCGGTCAATGAAGTATGTGAAGTACAGCCAGGTTGATTGGTTGTCTGATAAATGTATAAGTAACGGAGGATAAAAGAATGATACACATAGGAGAGATAAAGACTGACAGGCCGGAGAATTGTGAGACAGAGCTCAGGCAGAAAGTTTATGACACTTTGGATAAAATGGAAATACACTATGAGCGTGTTGATACGGACGAGGTAATCACTATGGAAGACTGCATTGCGGTGAATGAGAAGCTGCACATGGATATGGTGAAAACCTTGTTCGTCTGCAACAGGCAGCAGACGGAGTTTTATCTGTTTATAACAAAGGGGGATAAGCCTTTCCGGTCAAAGGAATTCAGTGGCGCACTGGGGATATCCAGAGTGTCATTTTCCCCTGTGGAGAAGATGGAAGAAAAACTTGGAACTAAGGTAGGGGCGGCTACAGTGTTTAGTGCATTGCTTGAAAGTGCAGCGGATGTACATATCGTATTTGACAGAGAGGTTGCGGAGAGTGAGTGGTATGGCTGCAGCGATGGCGTGACGACCGGATATATGAAGATAAGAACGGCTGATATATTGGATAGAGTGATTCCGGGGACAGGACATAGAGTGCAGATAATTGCGGTGTGAAACAATTGTAAGGAGGATGTATTCACAAAACGGATGACAAAATGTAGAATGTTATTGTACGTCAATAAGGAGTTAGTGAGACTAAATAGGGCGGATATAGATAGAATAACATTTTACAGAGAGGAGAACGTGACGTGAAAAGAAAACTTTACAGTGTACTGTATGTAGCAGTATTTGCATTGTTGATGTCCGGGTGCAGCATGTCGGGAATTGCGGATGGCAGCAGATCGGCGGTTAAGGGAAATGTTGCGGTTGATGAAGATACTACGATGAATCCTGCAGATTCGGATAAAACTGCTGAAGAAAAGACTGTTTCGACTGTAGAGCTTGCTGATATTCCAGAATATTCGGGAAAAGCTTATTGCGAGGTGAACGGAAATGTGCCAGGGTTCAGCGAGGATGAACTGGTGACAGAGGCATTTGAGAATTACAGCGATCTGGACTTCCTTGGAAGATGTGGAGTTGCTTATGCAAATATCTGCAAGGAACTCATGCCGACGGAGGAACGCGGTGAGATCGGTATGGTTAAGCCTTCGGGCTGGCATACGGTGAAGTACAGCGACAGGATTGAAGGTAATTACCTGTATAACCGCTGTCATTTGATCGGATATCAGCTTGCCGGAGAGAATGCAAATGAGAAGAACCTGATAACGGGAACCAGGTATCTGAATGTGACTGGAATGTTGCCGTTTGAAAATGAGGTGGCTGATTATGTGGAGAGCACCGGCAATCATGTGTTGTACAGGGTCACACCTGTATACGATGGTGATAATCTTGTTGCCTCGGGAGTTCAGATGGAGGCTGAGTCTGTGGAGGACAAGGGTGCCGGGGTATGCTTTAATGTGTATGTCTACAATGTTCAGCCGGGAGTGATAATCGACTATGCGACCGGAGATAGTGAGGCGGATCCGGGATATGTTGTGCCAGGTGATGATCCGGATGCGGAACAAGTTGGTGAAGGGGATGATAATGATCAGGCAGCCAAATCTGGAACAAGCGAGGAAATTCAGGATGCAGAGTCAGATATTGGCAATGAAAAAACGGATACAGCAAATCAAAATACATATATTGTAAACACCAACACCGGCAAGTTTCATAAGCCGTCGTGCAGAAGTGTTAAACAGATGAAGGAATCTAATAAGTCAGAGAGAACGACCACAAGGGATGAGCTTATAGCGGAGGGATATGAGCCTTGTAAGAACTGTAATCCGTAGTTGAATTTGACGGGGAATTCTGTTACACTCAGACCAAATTGGGAGAGAGCTGCATAGGATAGTTACCGACATTAAGAAAGATGGAGAGGTAGGTCTTGCATATATGAAGAGCGTGGAGATAGAGAAAAAGATAAGGCTAGAAGGTAGAGAAGAAGAGAGAAATTTGCTTGTTAGGGCTTTTAAATGCGCCAAGGAGAATGGTTATACAACAGTCAGCCAGTTGATCGAAGCTGGGTATGACGAGGAGACGGCTACCACAGCCATAGATATGCTGAATATATAATTAAATTTAAAATAAAAGCAATATATAAAACAACCATCTGATATAACAAACTATATCAGGTGGTTGTTTTGTTATAGAAGTAAAGGGTATATTTTATCAGAACATTACATATAGTTGAAAATTTATCAAAACATCACTTGACAACAGAGAGATTATATATAAAATATAAC
>CAVCCL010000219.1:0-2058 GCA_963600665.1 Bifidobacterium catenulatum
GATCAGACAGATGCGTTACGACTACGGTGTAACAGCACACTTCAAGATGGTTGATACATGTGCAGCAGAGTTTGATGCCATGACTCCATATTACTATTCATGCTTTGATTCTCTGGAGAATGAGGTTGCTGAGGATAACTCAAAGAAGAAGGTTATGGTCCTCGGATCAGGCCCTATCAGAATTGGACAGGGTATCGAGTTCGATTACTGTTCAGTTCACAGCACATGGGCATTTGAGAGAAAGGGTTATGAGACTATCATCGTCAACAACAACCCTGAGACAGTCAGCACAGACTTTGATATAGCCAACAAGCTTTACTTTGAGCCACTTACAGCGGAGGATGTCGAGGCTATCGTCAATCTGGAGCATCCGGACGGCGCTGTTGTACAGTTCGGTGGACAGACAGCCATCAAGCTCACAGAGGCACTCATGGAGATGGGAGTGCCTATCCTTGGAACGAGTGCAGAGAATGTAGATGCTGCAGAGGACAGAGAGCTCTTCGACGAGATCCTTGAGAAGTGCTGTATACCAAGACCTGCAGGTAAGACTGTATTTACAAGAGAGCAGGCTCTTGAGGCTGCAAATGAGCTGGGTTATCCGGTACTTGTAAGACCTTCATACGTTCTCGGTGGACAGGGAATGCAGATCGCGATCTCTGATAAGGATATCATAGAGTTCATGGATATCATCAACAGACACACCCAGGAGCACCCAATACTTGTAGATAAATACATCATGGGTAAAGAGGTTGAGGTCGATGCTGTATGTGACGGAGACGACATACTTATCCCTGGTATCATGGAGCATGTTGAGAGAGCCGGAATACATTCAGGAGACAGCATCTCAGTATATCCTGCACAGACACTCTCACCAAAGACAAAGAGAGTTATAGCTGATTACACCAAAAAGCTTGCAAACAGCCTGCATGTAATCGGACTTATAAATATACAGTTTATTGCATACAATGATGAGGTATATGTAATAGAGGTTAATCCTCGTTCAAGCCGTACAGTTCCATATATAAGCAAGGTAACAGGTATTCCTATCGTAGACCTTGCAACACGTGTTATCACAGGTGAGAAGATCAAGGATATGGGTTACACACCTGGACTTCAGCCAGAGTCAGAATACTTCGCCATCAAGAAGCCTGTATTCTCATTTGAGAAGATCAGGGGTGCTGAGATAAGCCTTGGACCTGAGATGAAGTCAACAGGAGAATGTCTTGGTATATCCAAGAACTACAACGAGGCTCTGTACAAGGCGTTCCTTGGAGCCGGAATCAACCTTCCAAAGACCAAGAAGATGATCCTCACAGTCAAGGATTCGGATAAGATGGATGCCATCAGCATAGGAAAGAGATTTGCTGCTCTTGGATATGAGATCTACTCAACAAGAAGCACATGCAGAGTTCTCAACGAGAATGGTGTTCCTGCAAAGCTCATCAACAAGGTTGAGGAGCCGTCACCAAATCTGCTTGACCTGATACTGAGCCATGAGATCGATCTGATCATCGACACTCCATCACAGGGTGTTGAGCGAAGCAAGGATGGATTCATCATCAGACGTCATGCGGTTGAGACAGGTGTTACATGTCTTACAAGCCTTGATACAGCCGATGCGCTGCTCACAAGTCTTGAGACCGCTGATACCACAAAGCTTTCACTTGTGGATATAAGCGAGATATAAGTTCTGATTAAACAGATAAAAAATGGGGCAAAATGATAAACAACGTTAAAAGGGGTTGTCATTTTGCCTCATTCAATTTATGCTTGTTAGCATGTGGGATGTCACAAGGCATCTTCCGTGCGTGGCATAGAAATGAATACATTATAATTGATAGAAATAAGAGGTGAAATATGCATAATGTTCCTACAGATGAGGTGTTTGTCATAGGACATAAGAATCCGGATACGGATTCTATATGTTCAGCGATTGCGTACGCCCATCTGAAAAATCAGCATGAGAACAAATACATTCCAAAGAGAGCTGGAAATATAAATAAAGAGACACAGTTTGTCCTTGATTATTTTGGCGTGCAGGCGCCTGAACTTGTGAGC
>CAVCCL010000220.1:0-14278 GCA_963600665.1 Bifidobacterium catenulatum
GATAGATACCAGACAAAGATACTCATTTAAAACCTACCCTTTAAAAAAAGCGCCGTGGATTTAGCCAGTCCACGGCGCTATGTCTTTTATATCGATATAATTTCATCATCGCAAATGCTATTTTTCCCAGCAAATAAGCCATTTTTCTCCATTTTGTATACTTTTCTAAAGCTTTTATTAAATCATCTTTCCTGGTCTTGAAATATTGTTTTCGGTACTGTATTCTCAGTGAAAAGTATCTCCCGCGGGAAACGTAAATTACATGGATCGGCTGGCCAGCCAGATTTTTACTGCGTTGTTATTTTTTATTTTATGGGGTAAAATGGAGGTACATATTTGAGCAATAAGAAAGAAAATACAGATGAAAACAAGGAGCTTATCCAGTGGCATACAGGATTTGTCCACGCCATGAGATTGTATCTGATGGACTACGAAGATGATATTGAGTTCAATGATGAATTTCAGCTTACACGAAAGCCTTTGATCATTGACCTAACCGTTGTCAAGAAACCTGATGATCTGGTGATATACAACAATATCGGCAGATTCTTCAGAAAACATAATATTCTCGAGTATAAATCACCCAGAGATGAACTTAACCTTGAGACATTTTACAAGGTACAGGCATATGCACTTTTGTATATGATCGCACCGGGAAACTGCGAGGCAAATGGCACTCCTATTAACGAAAAGGATATTACAATTACTATCGTCCGCGCGGCATATCCGAGAGAGCTTATTAAGGATCTGATAGAACATGGCTATACGGTTCTTGAGCAGCCAAACAACATATACTATATTGAAGGTGCGCAGTTTCCGATACAGATAGTGGTTACGAAACCGAATAAGAACTGCCAGGAATCGGAAAAAGATATTATCTGGTTGAATGCGCTTTCACCCAATATATCCAAAAGCACATTTTATGATTTCTTGACTAATATCAAGAAACTCGATACAAGACATGGAATGTTTGCAGACACGATATCATCCATCGTATCTGATGCTAACGAAGAGAAGATTGAAATATGGAAGGAGCGTGATGCTTTTATGAACAATGCAATGAGAAGGATCATGGCTAAAGAATTACAGGAGAGCAGAGATGAAGGAGTTATCGAAGGGCGTTCTGAAGGCAGATCTGAGGGACGCTCTGAGGAACGGGATCTGATAAAAAAAGCAATAAAAGCTGCAAAAGACAACAACATATCAAACGCTACCGGACTTGAAGCTCTCGGCTTTGACAAAGATACCGCCGAAGGAGCCATATCCATTCTGACAGAGCTTGGAATAATATAATTTTATATCATCTATGCCCGCAAAAGCCACAATATGTTGCATCCATTGATATATGCAACATACTGTGGCTTTTTATATATGGGGTCCATTAATTATAATCTAAAAATTCATCTCCCTATAGCAGTCCTTGAGCGCAGGATACAGCTTTCTAAAGGTCTGATATCTCTCATTGTACTTTTCTGCAAGTTCAGCATCCGGTTCTGTGACACTGGTTCGCTTCACGATTTTCTCCGCAGCATCCTCCACCGAGGCATATACACCATCCGCAACCGCTGCAAGTATCGCACCACCATACGCAGGACCCTCCTCAACTGCGACCGTTGATATCGGTATGTTCAGCACATTTGCAAGGATCTTCCTCCAGAGCAGGCTCTTCGCACCGCCTCCGCAGGCAGTTGCCGATTTTACAGAAAGTCCTATGCTCTCCGCCGCCTCAAATGAATCTCTGAGTGCGAATGTAACACCCTCGAACACAGCCTGAAGCATATCTGCCCTGGTGGTGTCCATGGACATTCCGATAAATGCTCCTTTTGCGAAAGGGTCATTGTGAGGAGATCTTTCTCCCATAAGATACGGCAGGAAAAATACGTGATTCTCTCCCAGCCTGTCTATTGCTTCCTGTTCAGCGGCAAAGTTCTCTGTTCTGAGAATGTCCTCCATCCACCACTTGTTGCATGACGCCGCGCTGAGCATACATCCCATGAGGTGATAGCCTCCATCTGCATGTGCAAATGAATGCAGGGCATTGTTCTCATCAACACCGAACTGTCTGTTTGTTATGAACACAGTTCCGCTCGTTCCAAGTGACAGATTGCATTTACCTGATCCGTCAGGGTATGTTCCAACCACTCCTGTTCCAACAGCCGCTGCCGCATTGTCTCCGGCTCCTGCTGCTATCACTACATCATCTGGGAAGCCCAGCTCATCTGCCACATCGTCTCTGATGCAGCCGGTTATATCATAGCTTTCAAATAACTGTGGAAGCATGTTCTCCCTGATACCGCAGATATCTAGCATCTCCTTCGACCAGCATTTGTGCTTCACATCAAGGAGAAACATTCCAGAAGCATCAGAATAATCAGTGCTGAATACCCCTGAAAGCCTGTATGCAACATAATCCTTTGGAAGCATAATCTTCGCTATCCTGGCAAAATTCTCTGGCTCATGTTCACGTACCCACAGTATCTTCGGAGCTGTAAATCCCGCAAATGCTATATTTCCGGTGTATTCTGTGAGTTTATCCTTGCCTATCGTGTAGTTCAGATAGTCTGTCTCCTCCACGGAACGGCCGTCATTCCAGAGAATTGCAGGTCTTATCACATTGTCATCTTTATCAAGCATGACAAGTCCGTGCATCTGCCCTCCAAAGCTTATTCCTCGGATCTGACTTTTGTCATAATCTTTAGTGAGTTCTCCAAGTCCTGATATCGTCTCTCTCCACCAGTCCTCAGGATTCTGCTCGGACCAGCCTATATTTGGAAAATACAGCGGATATTCCTTTGACACAATATTCACGGCTTGTCCTTTCTCATCCATGAGCAATAGCTTCACCGCTGAAGTGCCAAGATCGATTCCTATATAATACATTTTGTCCACCTCATTTCTGGTTCATCTCCTAAAATGGATTCTCTGTCGGATATAGCATTCCCTTCGGCTGATTGAAATCCAGATCAGCAGTGTCTATTCCTATATACTTCATCACCTCGAACAGTGCTTTTCCATAATGGCCAAATGCAACCGCACCGTGGTGTGGATAATTCTTCTCTATGAGCACATGGCGATAGAATCGTCCCATCTCATGTATAGCAAATACACCTATTGCGCCAAATGATCTGGTTGCAACCGGAAGCACCTCGCCCTCTGCCACATAGGCCCTGAGCTTGCAGTCCGATGTACTCTGAAGTCTGAAGAATGTAATATCGCCTGGAATGATATCGCCCTCAAGAGTACCATTTGTGACCTCCTCCGGAAGGCTTCTCGCCATTATCATCTGGTTTCTCATCTCACATTTTACAAGCTTCTTCGAGTTGGTATTGCCGCAGTGGAATCCCATGAATGTATCCTTGTGCTCGTATGGGAATGTGCCCTTTATAGACTCTTCGTACATATCCTTCGGAACCGAGTTGTTGATATCTAGGAGTGTCACCATATCCTGGCTAACGCATGTTCCTATGAACTCGCTGAGAGCTCCATATATATCGACCTCACATGAAACCGGTATTCCGCGGCCTGTGAGCCTGCTGTTCACATAGCACGGAACAAATCCAAACTGAGTCTGGAATGCAGGCCAGCATTTGCCCGCTATGGCAACATATTTTCTGTAACCTCTGTGAGCCTCCACCCAGTCAAGAAGTGTGAGCTCATACTGCGCCAGTTTGTTAAGGATCTCCGGCTTCTGATTGCCACTTCCGAGTTCCGCAGCCATGTCCGCTGCAACTTCAGGTATTCTCGGATCTCCCTCATGCTTGTTGAAGCTCTCAAACAGATCAAGCTCTGAGTTCTCCTCTATCTCAACTCCGAGATCAAAGAGTGGCTTAATCGGTGCATTGCACGCCATAAAGTTGAGTGGTCTCGGTCCAAAGCTGATTATCTTGAGCTGTGAAAGACCGATGACTGTTCTTGCCACAGGGATGAAATCATGTATCATAGCTGCACAATCTGCAGCGTCCCCAACCGGATACTCCGGGATGTATACTCCCACATTTCTGAGCTTCAGGTTGTAGCTTGCATTCAGCATTCCGCAGTATGCATCGCCTCTGCCGCCAACCAGGTTATCCTGTGTCTCCTCGGCTGCTGCCACAAACATCTTTGGTCCGTCAAAATGCTTTGCAAGAAGTGTCTCAGATATCTCAGGTCCAAAGTTTCCAAGATATACACACAGGGCATTGCATCCGGCTGCCTTGATATCCTCAAGGGCCTGGACCATATGTATCTCACTTTCAACTATACACACAGGGCACTCATATATCTCATCAGCGCCGTAGCTCTCCGTGTACGCCTTTACAAGAGCCTTTCTCCTGTCGACCGACAGTGACTCAGGGAAACAGTCCCTGCTGACTGCAACTATACCTACCTTCACCTCAGGGGTGTTATTCATAACCTTATTCATAGTGTAACCTCCAATCATATGTCGCAAGCGTTAGCTTGACGACCTACGCGCACATCAGTGCGCTTCCTCTTTTATATGTCACAGGCGTTAGCCTGATGACCTGCGCACGCCTCAGCGTGCTTCCTATTTCATATGTCACTTTCTATACTCCCAGATTTTCTCCGGTAAGCCCCAGCCATGTCCCATCCGGAAGATCTGCATCCGGGTGTCCGATGAGCCATTTGTTCTGCGCCGCAAGCAGCATGTCCTCACCGGCATGTCTGTGTTCCTCTTCAAGCGGATAATTTGTACCCTTCGGCAGAATGATTCCAACCATGAAGCCTGCACCATCCACTCCGCAAGGTGCATAGTGAAGTGTTGTGGCATACAGTTCAACTGCCGTTCCCGCTGGCACAAGAAATGCCTCCATGAGACCCGTGTCATAACTGTATGTGTCCGTCACATCAGTTCTGCTTCCAAGCAGAAGAATGGCATCCGTTGCAGCCACATTGATCTCTGAACTTCTGTGATACTCAACTGCATTGAGCTTCTGATTATGTCCGCCGCAATAACCTATCTGTATATCCGCCTCACCAAACAGTATGTTTCTGTCCGTGTCACTCATCGCTATTTCCAGTGCACTTACAGATGGCTCATACACTGTGGCTTCCGTGATCTTAACCTTTCCAAGTGCATCCACAAGCCCGGCAAAGCTCACGTCATTTACCACCCTACCGTACTTTGCAAATGCCTTGTCTGTGATATTCTTTATCTCCATAATACCTCCTTACTCCCCAAAGACTGCTTTGTAGTCCTTCTGGAACTTTTCGATTCCCTGGTCTGTGAGCGGGTGCTTTGTCATCTGCTCTATAACGCTGTATGGGATCGTTGCTATGTCTGCTCCGGCTATGGCACAGTCCATGACATGTATCGGATTTCTGATGCTGGCTGCAATGATCTCTGTCTTGATATCGTAGTTTCTGAATATTGTTACTATCGTCTCTATAAGCTCGATTCCTGGTGTGGATATGTCATCCAGTCTTCCGAGAAATGGCGATACATATGTGGCACCGGCTCTGGCTGCAAGAAGTGCCTGATTAGCAGAAAATACCAGTGTCACATTTGTCTTGATTCCCTCTGAGCTCAGAACCTTGACTGCCTTTAATCCCTCAACTGTCATAGGGATCTTAACAACCATGTTCGGGTGGATCGCTGCGATCTCTCTGCCCTCGGCAATCATACCCTCGGCATCAACCGTTGTGGCCTTGACCTCTCCGCTTATAGGCCCATCAACGATCTCCGTGATTTCTTTGATAACCTCGGCAAAGTCTCTTCCTTCCTTTGCTATGAGAGATGGATTGGTGGTTACGCCTGCGATAACACCCATGTCATTTGCATTCTTGATATCCTCTACGTGCGCTGTGTCAATAAAAATCTTCATGTCTTTTTTCTCCCTCTTATTAAATATATATTGCTCCTCTGTATCTTCAGCGGTGCAGTTATTGGTGCGTATAAGAATTACTTACTTCATTCATAGCGCTCCAGTTCTATAATTTTTCTACTTGATGATCGTGGTGCATCGTATGTCATTCAATGACGATCCTATATATATCTTCTTCGCCGTATCTTCATACCTCCAGCTCGAAGTCTCCTCGTCATAGTGGCTCAGATCCTTCTCTGCGAGTGTGAAATCCACGATCTTTGTCTCACCCGGCAGGATGCACAACTTCTTAAAGCCCTTAAGCTCCTTCACAGGATCACCCGGCTGCACCTGATCATCACCGATGTACAACTGTATAGTCTCCTTGCCAGTTCTATCACCTGTATTTGTTACGGTGGTCTGTACGTTAAGTCTGCGCATACCGTCCGCACTGCCATCTGACCACCTGGCTGTGACTTCCCCATACTGGAAATCAGTGTACGAAAGGCCATGTCCGAAACAGAACTGAACCGGAATATTGTACGTGTCGTAATATCTGTATCCGACAAATACGCCTTCCCTGAATGTCTGTGTTAGATTGGCATGCATCGTCTTCTTCTCATCATCAGTGAGCGGTCTGCCAGGGAAATCTCCAAATACCGCAGGTGGTGTATCACCTGCTTTTGCCGGGAAACTGTCAGGAAGCTTTCCTGAAGGATTGACGTCCCCAAGTATGATCTCTGCCAGTGCTGTACCGCCCTGCATGCCGCAGTAGCTCATCCACAGGATCGCCTTTGCCCTGTCTGACCACTCTGTCATATCCACCGGATTGCCCGACATCATCACGATCACTGTGTCAGGATTGATATCCAGAAGTCCATTTATCAGCTCATCCTGACCATAAGGGAGCTTCAGATCTTCCCTGTCGTAACCCTCCTTGTCAATGTCATGGTTGAGACCACCCACAAATATGATGTCATCGTAGTCCTTTGCAAGCTCCAGTGCTTCCTGCCTGAGCTTCATCTGTTTTGCCATTCCCACTGCATCACAGCCATCATCCGGCTTTGGCGCTGAACCTGTGTCCGCATCAGCGTCATCCACACTGTCTGCCTGCCAATTGGTATCGGTCTCCTCCTGCTCCGGCACATAATAGCCCTGGGCATAGTCGACCTGACAGCCACCACCCAGCTTCATCTTAAGGCCGAGCAGCGGACATATCTCATAGAGAGCTGCCAGCTCTGCGCTTCCTCCTCCATTTGCATGGATTCTAGCTCCATTGTCGCCAACCACAAGAAGTTTCCTAAGTTTCTTTCTTTCAAGTGGAAGTCTGTTGTCCTCGTTCTTGAGTAGAACAACCGCCTCTCTAGCTGTCTCAAGCACCGTCCTCTGATGCTCAAGTGAGTTGAAGGTTCCAGCTTTTCTCTCGTCATCAGACACTGCATATACCTTAGTTGTCCCTGTCTCATCTGTATCAGCAACTATATCTATCATCTTAGTTCTGAGCATGAACCTGATGATATTTTTTACCTTGGCATCCACATGGCGCCCATCTATCTCACCAGTTTCCACCATCTTTTTGAGCGGATCCGCCATACAGTACTCATCAAAATTGCTGAACACTGACATTTCCACATCTAGCCCGCTCTCAGCAGCAGCCTTCGTGTCATGGACTCCGCCCCAGTCTGATACGACCATGCCATCGTAGCCCCATTCATTTCTCAAGACATCCCCAAGCAGGCTTTTGCTCTCACAGCAGTGCTGGCCTCTGAACAGGTTGTAAGCTCCCATGATGGAATAGCTTTCCGCCTTGTGCACAGCCGCATCAAATCCCGGAAGATATATCTCGCGGAGTGCTCTGTCTGAAACTTCCACATTTACCCACAGCCTCTCTGTCTCCTGACTGTTCAGGGCAAAATGCTTTACACACGCTCCAACGTCTGCGCTCTGTATTCCCTTGATGACCGGAACCACCATCTCCGAAATGAGATATGGGTCTTCACTGAAATATTCGAAGTTTCTTCCACAGAGCGGTGTTCTCTTTACATTTATGCCCGGAGCAAGGATCACATCCTTGCCTCTGCCCCTGGCCTCCTCGCCAAGCACAGCTCCGGCTTTTCTCGCAAGCTTTCTGCTCCACGTCGAAGCTATGGCACTGTTGCTTGGACAGTAGGTTATGTAATCGTCATTGTGGCCCGACCTTCCCCAACTGTCATTGTGGAACTCAAATCTTACTCCCATTGGGCCGTCGGACATCCTGACTGGCGGTATTCCCAGTCTGTCCACACCGCCGGTTCTGAACAACCCGGCACCGTGGATCATATCTATCTTCTCCTGCAATGTCAGTTCGCAGACAAGCAGGTCGATCTTATTTTCTATTTCTCTCTGTAACATCCAGACTTCCTCTCTATCTACACTCTATTCGTGAACTGCAGTTTCTGAGGAAAGTATTGCCATCCAGGACTTCCACGTCAGCTCCGCTCACACTGTCAAATGTTCTGTTCACAAACTCTACAGTAAATGGCTTGTCAGTATCAGCTTCTATGATGACTGCGCCGTCCTCACATCTTGCGCTGATAAATGCGCCCTTTGTGCTGTCCATCTCGTACACCTCCGTGCTGGCTGATGTGCTGAGTTCGTATATCTTAAACGTCACATTTTCTGCATAATCATACTCAGGACCTTCCTCGCTGGCGCCGATGGCAAGTATCGTATTTGGCCTTACCATGAGCGGGATGTGGAAATAGTCTACAGTCTCCGTATACCACTGTCCGCCCTGCTTCTTCTCCTCTGAGAAGAAATCAGTCCAGTCACCCTCAAGCTTTGGCAGATAATACTCACCTATACTGTTGTCATTGAATATCGGTGCAACCATAAGACTGTCACCAAGCATGTACTGCTTATCCAGATAGTTACACATCTTGTCATCGGTAAACTCCAGAACCATCGAACGCATGGATGGAATTCCCTCGTTGTGTGCTGTCTGCGCTGTCTTCCACAAATATGGCATAAGTCTTGCTTTGAGTCTTGTAAATGTCCTTACAACTCCAACAGCCTCCTCGTCATATGCCCAAGGGACTCTGTATGATGTGCTTCCGTGCAGACGGCTGTGTGATGACAGAAGTCCAAATGCACACCATCTCTTGTATACATCCGGTGTTGATGTGCTCTCAAATCCTCCTATATCGTGGCTCCAGAATCCAAATCCAGACATCTGAAGTGACAGACCACCTCTGAGGCTCTCCTCCATGGACTCATAGTCTGACCAGCAGTCGCCGCCCCAGTGTACAGGGAATTTCTGTCCGCCAACCGTTGCCGAACGTGCAAATAAAACTGCCTCGCCCTTGCCTCGCTTTTCCTCCAGCAGTTCAAATACCGCCTGATTGTACAGGTAAGTGTAGTAATTGTGCATCTTCACCGGATCCATGCCATTTACATATACACAGTCGGTCGGTATCCTCTCGCCGAAGTCCGTCTTGAAGCAGTCAACACCCATATCGAGAAGCACAGCCAGCTTGTCCTGGAACCACTTCTTCGCGTCAGGGTTGGTAAAGTCAACTATCGCCATGCCCGGCTGCCACATATCCCACTGCCATACCGAACCGTCCGGTCTCTTAAGGAAGTATCCATTCGCCATGCCCTCATCGAACATGTACGATTCCTGTGCAATGTAAGGATTGATCCATACGCACACCTTGAGTCCCTTATCCTTTATCCTGCTTATCATGCCCTTTGGATCAGGGAACACTCTCTCGTCCCATGTGAAATCCGACCAGTGGAAATCCTTCATCCAGAAGCAGTCAAAGTGGAATACCTTGAGTGGGATTCCGCGGTCAAGCATTCCGTCGATGAAGCTCATGACAGTCTCCTCGTCATAATTGGTTGTAAATGATGTCGAGAGCCACAGGCCAAATGTCCACGCCGGTGGAAGTGCCGGCTTTCCTGTGATGTCCGTGTATCTTGATATGACATTTTTCATGGTCGATCCGCCTATGAAGAAGTAGTCAAGACTCTCTCCTGGAACTGAGAACTCCGCCTTGGTGACGGCCTCAGTACCGACCTCAAATGACACCTTCTCTGGATGGTTGACAAATACTCCATACCCCTTATTTGACACATAAAATGGTATGTTCTTATAGGACTGCTCTGTGGATGTTCCGCCATCCTCGTTCCAGATGTCTATACTCTGTCCATTCTTGACAAATGCTGTGAACCTCTCGCCAAATCCGTAGAGGAGCTCACCCACACCTATTGAAAGCTGCTGCCTCATATAGGCATCGTTATCGCTGCTCTTTACATATGCATCGCCCTTCCAGTCGGTCTTCATATATGCCAGGTCTCTCCATCCGCTGGATGCAAGTTTCTTTCCATCTCTTCTGTACTCCATGCTCCACTGCTTCTTGCCGATGACAAGCTCAGTGCTTCCGCTATATACATGGATCTCATTCTCATCCTCTGTGGCATTTATTGTTCCATTTTCAGGGAGTGCCAGCTCGAACTTCGGAGCGTTATCTACGGCACCCTTGTAGTGATATGCCTTGACCCTTATAACCTCCGGCATCGGGGTCGTGATCTCTATCGTCAGGTTCACACCGCCCAGTGTGTCCCCTCTTGTTACTATCTTGTGTGTCGGGGCGCAGAGTACCACCTTGTCGTTTTCTATCTTACTGAAGTACACCTCTGCAGGTGAAAAACAAGCACACCCTTCCTTCTGAAGCCAGCAGCCATTTCCAAATTTCATCTTTTTTGTCCTCCTTATTTTGATTGACGGACGGCAATTGCCTGTCCTTGTTTATTTTTCTACCTTAAGTATCCTCACATCGTATTTTTCTATAGTCATCCCGCCTGGTGACAGGTTCTGGCCGGTCAGGAGGTCGGTGCAGTTCCATGGGATGGTTATGTCGCAGGCATGTGGGTTGTGGTTCATGATGAAGATGTATTTTTCTCCGTCCCGCTCCCGGCTTGTGGCCTCCACCTTGTCTGGGAGTTCCATGACTGGGGATATTCCCTGGTCTGCACATATGTCTGAGAGGAATGTCCGGTAGAACTGGTCGTTTGAGGCTGTTGCAACGTAGTAGGCTGAGCCTTCTCCGAAGCTGTTCTTTGTTATGACCGGCATTCCGGCATAGAAATCTTCTCCGTATCCGCCATAGTCTATCTGCTCCGCGCCTTCAAGGTGAAGGAGATCACAAATGAGTGAGGCCGGATAATTTTTGCCTTTGTATGTGAAGCTGTTGGCCGCCCCGGATGGAAGTGCGTCCTCCTCCTCGACCCATATGCCAAGTATGTCTCTGAGCTTTCCGGGATATCCACCGGTTATGACAAGATCATTTTCCTGAACGTAGCCACTGAAAAATGTGGTGACAAATGTTCCGCCGTCCCTCACATATTTTCTGATAATCTCATCGTTGCCAGTCTTTACCATGTACATGACAGGGGCAATTACGACCTTGTATGCTGACATATCCATATCAGGTGATATGATATCTACATTATAATTCATTCCCCGCAGGGCATCATAATATCTGTAGAATTCCTCTATATATTTCAGGTCGCAGCTAGGTCCCGCAGAGTATTCCACCGCCCACCAGTTATCCCAGTCCATGACGAGTGCTATGTCCGAGCTGGTGCGGGTTCCCATGATCTGGGTTCCAAGCTTTTCAAGCTCATGTCCAAGCTCTGAAACCTCTCTGTAAACCCTTGTATTTCCGGTTCCCACATGGTCTATAACCGCTCCGTGATATTTCTCACAGGCGCCAATGCTCCGTCTCATCTGGAAGTACATAATTGTATCTGAACCATGTGCTACCGCCTGATAACTCCATAGTCTGAGTACCCCCGGACGCTTAAGTGCATTGTACTGCTGCCAGTTTGTAACACTAGGGGTCTGCTCCATAAGGCAGAATGGATCACCGCCCTTTATTCCTCTCATGAGGTCATGTGCCATGGCTATCCTGGTGTGGGAATCACCATTTGACGGGTAATTATCCCAGGAGACAAAGTCCATCTCCTTCGCCCATTTGAAGTAGTCAAGCCCTTTGAAGAATCCCATGAGATTTGTCGTTATGACCGCATCCGGTATGACAGCCCTTATCGCATCTCTCTCCAGCTTGTAACAATCCAGTATGGAGTCAGACATAAATCTTCTGTAATCTAGGGATATTCCCTGGAACATAGTCCGCTCACCACAGAAATGCTCGCTTCTGAGATCCGGGAAAACTATATCGTCCCAATCGTAAAATGTATGTCCCCAGAAAGCCGTATTCCACGCTTTATTCACCGCCGAAAGCGAACCATATCTCTCCTGCAGCCACACCCTGAATGCCTTCTCGCAGTTCTCACAGTAACAGTCGCCGCTGTATTCATTGGACACATGCCATGCTATGATATTCTTCTGCCCGGCAAAATGCTCCGCAAGCTTTGAGGCCAGCCTCACCGAATATTTTCTATATGTAGGGCTGTTCGGACATGAGTTGTGTCTTCCGCCAAACTTTCTTTTTCGTCCTTCATAATCAACACGCAGTATATCCGGATACTTTCTCGCCATCCATGCCGGATGCACCGCCGTGGCCGTTGCCATACAAATATTCATCTTTTTGTCCGTGACCATATCCACTATCCTGTCCAGTGTACTGAAATCATACGTGGTCTCATTCGGCTGCAGACTCGCCCAGGAAAACACATTAAGCGTCACCGTGTCTACTCCAGCCGCCGGCAGAAGCTTCATATCCTCTTCCCATACATCCTCAGTCCACTGTTCCGGATTATAATCACCACCGTATGGCATCTTGCTTACCTTTTCATATGGAAACATCCCTTCCCTCCTTATCCGCTATCCATTTGCATATGAGAAATCTATTGCTGGTAATTATTTCTCACTTCTCTTTGTACAAATACTAGCATTTTCCATTTTTTTATCATACTGAACAAATTCAAGAGATAAAGTCACTCATTTGGCACCTCACCTCTAATTTTCATGGTATGTAGAATTTGTATGGGAAAGGATGTCTAAAATCTATGGTATTCATCAGGCCGTGCGCAGGCTCCAAATGCTGGAATTTCGGGGGATTTTTTAGTACAATATACAGTAATATGAAGTCGTACACTCAGAAGCTGAATACTTACCGACTGTATATTTGATGCATATAAAATAAAATGGAGAGGGAGGACATACCATGAGCGGTCAGACAGGCAGAAATGGCAGGCAGAGAAGCAAAGTCAAATATCAGATCATGACCATCTTCCTGTTGTCGGTCATCATCCCCGTGTGGGTATTTGGAACATTTGCCATAGTGCGCGTGAGAAAACAGCTTCTCTCCCACTACTCCGAACAGGTCCACGCTGAGAGCATGAGGGTCAACTCGATCCTGTTCGATACGACGATATCCATGTATAACTCTCTGGACACCACCATCAACAATCGCTCATTCATGAGACTTCTCGGAACCCAGAAGGTGAACGACGACACCATCAGACAGTACGAAACCCTGAACGAGACTCTGACAACCATCCATTACAATACGGCTGCCATAGCCTCGCTCACCATATACACGAACAATCCATACGCTGAGACAAGTTCGCATGTGAAGTACAGCAAGGATTTCTCCGACCAGTACTGGTATCAGCATCTCCCGGCCAACGGAAGGCAGGGATGGATACTGACATGCAAGCAGAACAGTGTATTCAAATACGACTATTACGAGATGTGTCTTGTCAGACGAATGGGAATCATCTCCAACGATTATGCAGCATACATCGTTCTCTGCATTGACAACAACTACCTGAAGAACCGCATCGAGCAGACGGACTCCAATGTGCTTGCCGCCATGTCCGATACCACGATCTGCTATTCATCAGACCAGACGCTCCTCAACACCAAAATGTACATGCCGGATGACTTTAAAGGCGGTTATTACAGCTACACCGGGGCTACAATGCAGAATGGAAAAAAAATACTCACAGACATAGCAACGTTCCAGACCTACCAGACCAACGACAAATGCTACATCTCGGTAAGTGATCCCACCGCCTATTCCAACATTGAGAAGACCACCAGGATGTATTTTATAATATTGCTCATTGCATCGATCATACCATCCATAGTGATAGTGAAGTTTTCCTCATATTTCAGCAACAGGGTTATGACACTTAAGCTTGCAATGCACAAGGCAAGTCAGGAGGACTACAGTATCATTGATAATTTTCCAGGGGATGACGAGCTTGCCGAGACCTTCATTGATCTGAAGACCACCATCAGAGGAATACAGAAAAAGGAATCCCTGTACTACGAGTCCAAGATCAACGAACAGCAGCTCATCAACAGACAGCAGCAGATGGAGTACAATATGCTGGCAAGCCAGATCAATCCGCATTTCCTGTACAATACACTGGAGACTATCCGAATGCAGGCACTTGCAGGGGGATGCAAGGATGTAGCCACCTCCATAAAGCTGCTCGGCAAATCCATGCACTATGTGCTT
>CAVCCL010000221.1:0-2659 GCA_963600665.1 Bifidobacterium catenulatum
ACAATGCGATGGACTTTGATGATCTTATTTACAAGACGGTGGAGCTGTTCGAGCACAATCCTGATGTCCTTGATACATATCAGAACAGATTCAGATATATCATGGTTGACGAGTATCAGGATACTAATCACATACAGTTCCTGCTGGTCAAGATGCTTGCGAGAAAATACAGGAACCTGTGTGTGGTGGGAGACGATGATCAGTCCATATACAAGTTCAGAGGAGCGAATATAACCAATATCCTGAACTTCGAGAAGGAATATGAGAATGCGAAGGTTATCAAGCTGGAACAGAACTACAGATCCTGTGGCAATATACTTGCTGCAGCGAATGCAGTCATACAGCACAATGCAGGCCGTAAGGACAAGGCTTTGTGGACGGATAAGGATGCCGGAGAGAAGATATCATTTGAGCAGTGCGATTCGGAATATGCAGAGGGAGATATGGTGGCGAGCCGTATCAAGACTCTTGTCAGACAGGGAGTGGACTACAGGGATATAGCTATCCTCTACAGGACGAATGCACAGTCCCGTGTGCTCGGAGAGAAGATGGTATATGCGAACATACCATACAGGGTATATGGTGGTACGAACTTCTATGCCCGAAAGGAGATCAAGGATGTTCTGGCTTACCTCAAGGTCATCAACAACTCTACAGATAATCTGTACTTCCGCAGAGTGGTAAATGTCCCTAAGCGAGGAATCGGTGAGGCGAGTCTCAGCAAGGTTGAGTCATTTGCGGATGCATATGGATTGTCGATGATGGATGCTGCGGCGAGAGCTGACGAGATACCGGGGATGGCTGCCAAGACCTCGGTCAAGATCAGGCAGTTTGCGGAGCTTATCACATCCTTCAGGGATATGCTGGCAGATGGCGAGAGTCTTGACTCGGTGTACGACAGGATCCTTGAGGATACGGGTTATGAGTCAGAGCTCATAGCAGAGCACACTGAGGAGGCTATGACGAGACTTGAGAATATCGATGAACTCCGCAACAAGGTGGTGGAATTCACAGAGGATAATGAGGAGGCAGGACTCAGTGAGTTCCTGGAGGAGATAGCGCTTGTGTCTGACCTCGATGCTATGTCTGAGGATGACAATCAGGTCAAGCTGATGACTCTCCACAGTGCCAAGGGTCTGGAGTTCCCATACGTATTTATATGCGGAATGGAGGACAGAGTATTTCCTAGTGGAATGGCGCTCAACTCAGATGATCCCGATGCTCTTGAGGAGGAGAGACGTCTGTGTTACGTGGGTATAACCAGAGCCATGAAGAAGCTGTACCTGAGTGCGGCGAAGGAACGAATGATGCATGGTAACAGGGTGTACAGCGATGTGTCCAGATTCATAAGAGAGATCCCACCTATGCTGTTTGAGCATGAAGCTGATATGAAGAATATGGCAAAGCGAAGAGAGTCGGAGTCTGTTGACAGATATAACAGAGGTGAAGGACGCAGAGATGCGTATGGAAGTTCATATGGTGATACATACGCCGGCTATGGCGGTGGAAGAACCGCTGGAGCAGCTTCCGGCAGAAGCTATGGACAGAAGAATCCGTACAGCAGCTATGCAAAACAGCAGTCATACGGGCAGCCGTCTTCCCAGCCTTCGTTCGGCAAAGCCTTTGTGGTAAACAGCGTTGGCAAGCCGGATTATGCTGTTGGAGACAGAGTCAGACATATTAAGTTTGGTCCGGGTACTGTTGAGGCTTTGGAGAAAGGCGATAAGGATTATGAGGTTACAGTGAATTTCGACAGATGCGGTGTCAGGAAGATGTTCGCGTCATTTGCAAAGCTCAAAAAATGCGAGTAGCCAATTAAACCGCATGTTAGATTTATTTATAAAATACATATAGAAATAATCAAAACCGTATGCTATAATTTTGGTATGTGTTGGGAGATAATAACTGTATGTTTCTTCTCTCAAATCAATATAATATAATGAAACCCGTTACAGGGTTAAGAAAGGGTGGAATGTAACGATGAAGAGTAGTGACGTAATCTTAGTTAAAGGCGATGCAACAGAAGAGAAGGCAAAGAGCACATTATTTGTGATCCTGGTTATCATTGGTGCCGTTGCTGCTATTGCAGGTATTGCATATGCAGTATATTCATATCTTACACCAGACTTCCTTGATGATTTTGATGATGACTTCGACGATGATTTCGACGATGACTTCTTCGATGATGAGGAAGATACAGATGAGGCAGAGCCAGCAGCAGAAGCAGCCGAGGCAGCAGACGCTGAGTAATTCGTACTGTATTATATAGAAGAATATGGTAGTATAAAGATACGCTCTATCCATTGAGGATAGAGCGTATTTTTTTGCCATTAACTAAAAAAATGGAAGATAGGACGAAACGTCCAGATAAAAGACATAAAAAATGCGGATAACAGGAATCGAACCTGCACCCCGAAGGACTAGATCCTAAGTCTAGCGCGTCTGCCAGTTCCGCCATATCCGCTTAATTCTCCGTAAAATAAAAATAGCCCCTCATATCAGAAGGGAAATAGTGAGCCATCGGGGACTCGAACCCCGGACAACTTGATTAAAAGTCAAGTGCTCTACCGCCTGAGCTAATGGCCCATAAGTCTGGACTTTAATAACTGGGCTAGCTGGATTCGAACCAGCGAATGCAGGAGTCAAAGTCCTGTGCCTT
>CAVCCL010000222.1:0-2526 GCA_963600665.1 Bifidobacterium catenulatum
GTGTAGCTGTAAAGCTTATGGCATCAGAGAATGTAAATATCCAGAAGGTGTACACAGATATACTTCTGGCCTGTGGAAGCGATGCGAATACGGCAAAGAGAGAATATGCAGCACTGAAAAAGTCGAGAAATAAGAGCAAGACATCCACACCTACACTGGATCAGTATTCCAGAGATCTGACACAGGAAGCGCGGATGGGCAATATGGATCCGGTCATCGGACGTACAAAAGAGATAGAGAGAGTCATGCAGATACTCAGCAGACGAATGAAGAACAATCCATGTATGGTCGGAGAACCGGGTGTTGGAAAGACTGCTGTTGTGGAGGGCATAGCATATCTCATAGCTCACGATGAAGTGCCGGATACTGTAAAGGGTAAAAGACTCCTTTCGCTTGACCTTTCAAGCATGGTTGCCGGTTCCAAGTACAGAGGAGAGTTTGAGGACAGGATAAAGAAGGTCATCGGAGAGGTCATATCTGATGGCAATATCATATTATTTGTGGATGAGCTCCACACACTCATAGGGGCAGGAGGCGCTGAGGGTGCAATAGATGCGTCCAATATACTGAAGCCATCCCTGTCACGCGGCGAGATCCAGATGATAGGTGCGACGACCCTGAACGAATACAGGAAGTATATAGAGAAGGATGCTGCCCTTGAGAGAAGATTCCAGCCGGTGTATGTGGATGAGCCTACAAGGGATGAGGCTGTAGAGATACTTAAGGGACTCAGACCATGCTATGAGCAGCATCACAATGTCGATATAAGCGATGATGCAGTGGAAGCTGCAGTGGATCTGTCCATCAGATATATAACAGACAGATTCCTGCCGGATAAAGCCATAGATCTCATGGACGAGGCGTGCTCCAGAAAGAGACTGGGATTCTCATCAGACAGACATAACTATGAGAAGAAAAAGGCTGTGGAGGCAGAGCTTACAACGCTCAACGACGATCTGGAGAAGGCGCTCATGGCTGGCAATATAGAGGCGGCAGCAGAGGTGAGCGCAAGGCAGAAGGAGCTTGCGAAGAAGAATGCAAGAAAGCAGTCTTCCAGCCAGAGAAATATTACAGTTCAGGAGAATGATATTGCGGATGTTGTGTCCGTGTGGACCAAGATCCCTGTGAGCAAGCTCACGGAGAAGGAGTCAAAGAAGCTTGAGCGCCTTGAGAGCGAACTTCACAAGAGGGTAGTTGGTCAGGAGGAGGCTGTTACAGCCGTATCCCGTGCCATCAAGAGGAGCAGAGTCGGACTTAAGGATCCGAAGAGGCCTATGGGATCATTCCTTTTCCTTGGACCTACAGGTGTCGGTAAGACAGAGCTTTCCAAGGCTCTTGCAGATATAGTATTTGGAAGTGAGGATGCC
Source organism: Bifidobacterium catenulatum (assembly GCA_963600665.1). Classification (GTDB taxonomy): domain Bacteria; phylum Bacillota; class Clostridia; order Lachnospirales; family Lachnospiraceae; genus Coprococcus. Next base: position 1,368 of record CAVCCL010000222.1, read on the forward strand.
CTGATAAGAGTTGACATGTCGGAGTACATGGAGAAGCACAGTGTGTCCAAGATGATAGGTTCACCTCCGGGCTATGTGGGCTTTGAGGAGGGCGGCCAGCTCAGCGAGAAGGTCAGGACCAATCCGTATTCTGTGGTGCTGTTCGATGAGATAGAGAAGGCTCACAGCGATGTGTTCAACATTCTCCTTCAGGTGCTTGATGACGGACACATAACGGATTCCCAGGGAAGAAAGGTGGATTTCAAGAACACCATTATAATCATGACCTCCAATACAGGAGCACAGGGCATAGTCGACCCTAAGCAGCTTGGATTTGTCACGGTAAGTGATGAGACAAAGGAACATGAGAAGATGAAGAGCAATGTCATGGATGAGCTCAAGAGAACCTTCAAGCCGGAGTTCCTGAACAGAATAGACGACATAATCGTGTTCCATGCCCTGAGCGAGGCAAATGTAAAGGATATAACCGGACTCATGTTAAAGGAGCTTAAGAACCGTGTCCAGACACAGATGGATATTGAGCTCAAGTTCACAGACCATGCAAAGAAATACATCTTTGAAAAGGGATACGACAAGAAGTACGGAGCAAGACCTCTCAAGAGGGCGATCCAGACATATGTGGAGGATGAGCTTGCGGAGGCAATACTCAGAGGTGACGTCAAAAAAGGTGATACGGTCACAGTGTCAACGAAGAAAAAGAAAGAAGCCGATGGTAAATCCACCGAGAAAATATCACTTACAGCGAAACAAAAGACAGAGGAATGATGTCGGATTAGATATTTGTGATGTGAGCATGATATACAGTAGTGCCGAGTGCAGAAATTTAAGCAGTAGAAATTAATATGAAATATTGGTGAAAATGCATAATTTTGTAGAAAAAAAGGATGCATTACTGTATAATGAAAATCACTAACGGATAGTATACAGAGATTATTGATATATATCAGGATATTATTGCGATAGAGTTCAGATCATACAAAAACAACAGGAGGATAAGATCAATGTCAGTAGTAAATGAATTGATAAATGCACAGGGGGAGTCATTAGAATTTGGTAATTATGAGCTTGGAGCAAAGACCAAGAAGGACGGTTTTGAGTTCCAGGGAGACATCTACAAGATAAAGACTTTCAACGAGATCACTAAGCTTGAGAAGAACGG
>CAVCCL010000223.1:0-7838 GCA_963600665.1 Bifidobacterium catenulatum
AGCCAAGACTCAGCCCATATGCACCGACCAGAGAGTCAGTCCTCGCAGACATAAAGCTTGTTCCGAATGCTACAGGAAAGATGCTTAAGGAGCATGCGGAGGAAGTTCAGCAGGAAAAGGCGCCAGATGAGAAGCTGGGGGCTGTTTCAGAAGCTGAGGCAGAACATTCAGATGAAGTAGAAAGTCAGAAGGATATACAGCAGCCTGATACAAAGGATCAGTCAGACAGTCAGGATGATCTTCAGAATGAGAAGTCGACAGAAAAGTCTATAACAGACCAGATAGCGGCAGACAAAGCGGTAGCGGAGCAGCCATCAACGGATCAGCCGGCGGCAGCAGAGCAGCCAGAACAGTCTGCAGAGAACGAGCCAGCGGATTCTGATATAAAGCTCAAGGAGACAATGGCTCATATAAAGAAGAAAAAAGGAAAGGGAGGTAAGAGATAATGAATATTTTATTGTTAGCCATCGGAGCGGCACTTGTAAATAATGTTATCCTCAGCCAGTTCCTCGGACTGTGTCCTTTCCTTGGAGTGTCCAAGAGTGTCAACACAGCAACCGGAATGGGAGCAGCGGTCGTGTTCGTCATGACCATAGCTTCATTTGTCACAAGCGTTGTGTATTACGGCATACTGAGAAGATTCGGACTTGAGTACCTCAACACTATAGTGTTCATCCTTGTGATCGCAGCACTTGTACAGTTTGTTGAGATGTTCCTCAAGAAGAAGGTCAAGTCACTGTATGAATCACTTGGAGTTTATCTTCCACTGATCACGACCAACTGTGCCGTGCTTGGTATAGCTCTCTCAAATGTACAGAGCGGTTACGGCATACTTGAGAGTACCATCAACGGATGTGGCTCTGCAGTCGGATTCACTATAGCCATAGTGATACTTGCAGGAATCAGAGAGAGACTTGAGCACAGCCCTATACCTGAAGCGTTCAAGGGAACCCCTATAGTTCTCATCACATCAGGTCTTATGGCGATCGCGTTCTTCGGTTTCTCAGGATTGATATAAGGAGGGTGCGGATATGACAGGAATATTGATAGCTGTGGCAGTTGTCGCAGGCGTAGGTATTGTGATAGGTATCCTTCTGGGTGTCGCAGGAGAGAAATTTAAGGTAGAAGTAGATGAGAAAGAAATATCAGTAAGAGAGCTCCTTCCGGGAAATAACTGCGGTGGATGTGGTTATCCGGGATGTGACGGACTGGCAGCGGCCATCGCCAAAGGTGAGATGCCGCCATCAGCGTGTCCTGTTGGAGGAGAGGCAGTGGCAGCGAAGATCAGTGAGGTCATGGGCGTGGAAAACGCTGAAAATACAAGGTATGTGGCATTTGTCAAGTGTGCAGGAGACTGCGAGAAGGCGAAGGACGTATACGAGTATGTTGGCCCAAGAGACTGTAAGCTGGCACAGAACAATCCCAACAGCGGTCCTAAGGCATGTACATATGGATGTACAGGTTATGGCTCATGTAAGGCAGTATGTGAGTTCGGGGCTATTGACATTATAGATGGAATTGCGGTAATTAATAAGGAGAAGTGTAAGGCATGTGGCAAATGTGTCACAGAGTGTCCGAGACACCTGATAGAGCTGGTTCCATATGACGCAGAGAGACTTGTCAGATGTAATTCGCATGACAAGGGACTTCAGGTCAAGGCAGCCTGCAGCGCAGGTTGTATCGGATGTACACTGTGTGCAAGAAACTGTGAGGCTGGAGCCATCACGATAGACAGGAACCTTGCCCACATAGATCCAGAGAAGTGTACAAATTGTGGTGCATGTAAGGCCAAGTGCCCGGTAAAGATTATCACCTAACATACAGATATCGGAGGACAATATATGAGATGCCCATTTTGCTCAGCAGATGATACAAAGGTTATCGATTCCAGACCGGCGGAGGATGGAAGTGCGATCAGAAGAAGAAGACAGTGTGACGCCTGTGGTAAGAGATTTACCACGTATGAGAAGGTGGAGACCATACCTCTCATAGTCATCAAGAAGGACAAGAACAGAGAGACATATGACCGCTCCAAGATAGAGTCAGGTGTCATAAAGTCATGTCATAAGCGTCCGGTTTCAGCGGAAGCAGTCACAAAGTGCATAGATGACATAGAGAACACCATCTTCAACATGGAAGTGAGAGAGATAGAGAGCACGACCATAGGAGAGATAGTTATGGATAAGATCAAGGATCTTGATCAGGTAGCCTATGTAAGATTTGCATCAGTGTACAGAGAGTTCAAGGATGTGAATACATTTATGGATGAGCTGGGCAAGCTGCTCACCAGCAATTCGGAGAAACGATGATAGAGACATACAACACGATATTACAGGAGGGGCAGGACGAGATAGTCGAGAAGAAATCACGCTTCATCGGCTATGCAGTCCCTGTGTCCTCGGAGGAAGAGGCATATGCCTTTGTCGAGAAGATCAGGAAGCAGCATTATGATGCGAGGCACAACTGCTATGCATTTGCCATAGGCAGTGAGAATACACTGCTCAGATTCTCCGATGACGGAGAACCGCAGGGAACGGCTGGAAAGCCTATACTTGAGGTTATCACGGGAAATGCGGTGGTCAATATATGTATAGTGGTCACAAGGTATTTCGGTGGCACACTGCTCGGAACCGGTGGCCTTGTGAGGGCATATACCGAGGCGGCCAAGCTTGCACTGGCTGATGCGGGCATACATAAGATGCAGCTCATGAAGCTGGTGAAGATCACCACGAACTATAATGATTCGGGTAAGGTGCAGTATCTGCTAAGCAACAGTGACGCACTGATAGACAGCACGGATTACACAGCAGATGTGTGCTTCAATGTGGCGGTGCCGGCGGACAGCTATAGACGCCTGACAAAGCAGATCACCGAGTCTACATCTGCGAGAGCATTGATAGAAGACTCAGGAGAAGAGTACAGATGATGATGAATGGCAGAGCTATAGTAAATATCTTATAGCGCCTGAATATCATTCTGAATATGAGTGCAGCAACAAGGCTGATGACTGACACTGCGGCGATATGCAGCAGGACATTGAGACAGCCACTGGTGCCGGAATATATGATCAAGGATATAAAGCTGATAATGGCAGCGGGAATAATTCCCGCTGCTATATTTTTTACACAGAATCCGGCTTTTCTTCTGGAAGAGAGGATAGAGTAAGCCCCACAGTCCAGATCCCGGAGATAGTTCTGAAGACCCAGAAGGGCACATACAAACAAAGTTATGTAAACCAATATTTCCACAGGAAAATTGTTTGGCGCAATATCTGTCGATGCCGTGTATTTGCCGGTGAGTCCACTCTCGATGGTGAAAATGTCCTCATTTTCGATATATCCCTTAAATCTGTCACTGATGTATTCTGACACCTGGGTCTCGTCGTATGGGACATTTGCCAGATAGCGGTCTTGGAGCATACATACAGACATGTCTGCTGCATATGCATACAGGAGGGCGGCATACACGGATTCTTCGGACACAGACTGGAATGAGCTGCCATCAGTTGTATACACGGTTATGTGGCACTTCCCGTCAGATCGGATCATAGAGCCGCTGAAGCCGTCAGGAAGCATGTATGCAGAGTCAAGCCGGCCGGAGGATACATCGTCCTTCATGTCGTCCAGGGATTCATAGTACCTGAAGGTAAATCCAGTGGATGTCGATGTGAGGTATGACAGAAAGGCATCCGTGTGTTCATCGGGATTTTCTATATATATGCCGGACACGATCTCGGTGCTTTGCTTTCTGGCTGGCAGAAGGCTCACAGCGATCAGCACAGCGGGGATGACCAGCAGGACAACGATCATGGCAGGCCGGCACAGTATTCTCTTTATAAGTAAGTTTATCTGTCTGATATGGTTCATAGATGGATCTCCGTAAATTTATGATAAATATATGCACAATGTCTGGACTAGCTTATTGAGCAGCGATCCATGGCATATATCCTTTGCAAAGTTTGGAAGCATGGCTTCCGGTATGAATAAGCCGCTCACATAGGCCAGTATGACAGTGACCACAGTGAGAAGCAGTGTGCAGCCGTGTATCCCTGCGGGAACCAGACTTATGAGCAACGTATATACCGCGACACATGCAGCTATGACGATCCCGAACAGTATTCCGTTCATGTGTATATTTACATGCAGTTCATCGATAAACAGCGATGCCAGGGCGAGAGCCATGTACACAGTTATATAAAGGATATACAGCCATACGAACATGGATATGAAATTGCTGACACTGCGTTTGCCCTTGCCCACTCCCTGTGACCTGAGCTTTGTTATGTAAGATGCCGGAAGGTCAAGGAGGAATGGGAAGAAAACAACGCTGCACAGCATCATCATGAGAAGTATAGCCGCGCTTGTATAAAAGTCGGTGGTATTTGCCGCTCTGGTTGCATTTATCTTGTCGATGGTGAAGTTGGCAGTCCTGTCAAGAACCTTCGTCATGAACATGGCATTTACATCGTTGCTGAGAGTATCCTGAATGTCTTCCGGCAGCGCCATGTTCCGCCCTATCGCCTGAACCGAATATATGGCCGCCTGGGATATGCCAAGCATGGAGGAAGTGGAGCGGAACAGGTCATTCAGCACAAATGTATCGATGGAGCGGGTATCAGAATAGTACACCTCGACAGGCGTGTTCGTTCCGTCCATTATGTCGCTTATGATATTGTCAGGGACGTAGATCACAGCGAACAGGTCTCCGTCATAGAGCTTTGAAAGTGCTGTGTCCTTGTCTGAAAACTCGGTGAATACACATGATGAGCGGTAGCTGTCCATATCGGATATCGTGTTGTATGCCATCTGTGCGAATTTTGAATCTGCACTCATCACGATTCCGATCGAAAGCGGTTCGGAGCGGTCATCTGAGTAGATAAAAGAGTTTGCGTTTAACGCAAGACACAGGAAAACAGCCATCATGACAAATGCCGCGACGACCATGTATATTCCATAATGAGCTATTCTTTTCAAATCAGTTCGTATAAGTCGGTAAAACATAAAACTCCTTTAGATAAAAGCTATGATCTGATCAGATTGATGTAGGTTTCAGGTGAAGTGTATCCGGGTGAGACATTTCTGTCTATGGCCAGTTGGATGTGTCCGTTCTTCAGCGTGTAGATCTTGCTGCATATATCCAGCGCAGACGTCTCATGTGTGGCGATGATCACACTTCCTCCATGTGATATGTAATTCTGGAGATAGCTTAGGATCCCGTTCTTGCATAGAAGATCCAGAGAGGCCAGAGGTTCATCGAGAAGAAGCAGATCCGGGTCAGACATCATGGTGATGGCAAGGCTGAGCCGCTTCTTCATTCCACCGGAGAGTTTTGAGACACGTTTGTCCAGGAATGAATCCACGCCGAGGGCCTGACATATGCTCAGGTTGTGGGAGTTCATGACTGTTTTTCTGCTTCCGGGGTGCCACAGTCTGATGTTGTCAATGGCTGTGAGCTCCGGTATGAGTGGATTGTCCTGTGGGAGCAGGGCCGCATTTGCCTGACAGTCGAACCCGAAGCTGCCTGAGTCGGGTTTTATGTTCCCGGACAGTATTCCCAGCAGGGTGGATTTGCCTGAGCCATTTATTCCCAGAAGGGCGATACATTCACCCGGGGCTGCTGACAGCGATACATCTGTCAGAACATGATTTTTGCCGTAGCTTTTGCTCACTGAAGAGACAGAAAACATCTAGTATTCCTCCTCTATTACCTGAAAATCAAGGTAGTCAAAATCTATATCCTCCACAAAGTTATCCGCGGTGAATCTGGTTCTGGCGTGGTGGATAAACTCATCCTTATTCTTCTTAAGCCACACCGGCTTTGCCAGGTCAAACTCGTAGCACATATCCTCAAGTGCCTTGTATACCTTGTGAGTACGCGTCATCTCGTAGTCGGATATGCATATCACGGTATCCTTCATGAGGTGGTTATCTTTTATAAGTTTTCCCCATACTCTAAACATATATTATCCTCCATAAGGGTTATTTGAGATCGTACCTGACTAGTATATAACATTTGTGCACAGAATTAAAACAATAAAGACACAAATATGACACATTTACTGCGTATAGTAACAACTGTAAGAAAGAGAAAGGTACCGATTACAGGAATTAAGATAATAAAGATGCGAAAGGATGATAGAGATGGAACAGGAAAACAAGAACCAGATGAATGGAAATAGTGGTCAGGCACCACAGCAGGATGGTCTGTATCATTACAGCTATATGAACAATAGAGGAGATTCAAGATTTGACAGACCTTCAACAAATGCTTCACAGCAGACACAGAGTACACAGAATGTTCAGGGCGCACAGTCAGCGCAGAACAATCAGACAGCCGGTGTTCAGGGCTCAGCACAGAACAATCAGACGGCCGGTGCGCAGGGTTCAGCTCAGAACGCTTCATATTCAGGTTTCCAGAGAAATGTAAATGGCATGGAAGCGTGGTATGACAGCCAGAGAATGAATCAGGGTTATCAGAGCCAGGCAGGCAGTCCAATGAACAATATGGGAACGGGAAAGCCTTCAGATAATAACATGAGACAGAAGAAGGCAAAGGATAAGAAGCCAAAGAACAGGAAGAGCGGATTTGGCAAGAAGGCAGCAGGTGTGGTTGCAGCGGCTGTTGTATTCGGTCTTGTGGCCGGAGTTGTATTCCAGGGTGTCAGATACGGATCGGATAAGATACTCGGAAAGGACACACAGACCACAACAGAGCAGAGCGCTGAGGGTTCAACAGAGAACAATGCACCGCAGCTCAAGCAGGCATCATCAGATACCACAAGCACAGTGTACGATGTGGCAACGGTTGCCAAGAAGGTTATGCCTTCCATCGTATCGATCACAGGAACATACGTAACAACATATGATTACTGGTTCAATTCATATCAGCAGGAGTCAACAGGAGCCGGTTCAGGTATCATCATCGGCAAGGATGACCAGTACCTGTATCTTGCAACCAACTACCATGTTGTAGAGAACGCAAAGTCACTGTCAGTAACATTTGTGGATGATAAGAGTGCAGAGGCAACGGTAAAGGGATACGTTGAGAACAATGATATAGCAGTTGTCACAGTCAAGCTTTCGGACATATCAGATGACACTTTGAATGAGATAAAGGAGATTCAGGTAGGTTCATCGGATGACCTTGCAGTAGGTGATCCTTGTGTGGCAATCGGAAATGCACTTGGATATGGACAGTCAGTTACAGTTGGATATATAAGCGCACTTAACAGAGAGATAAGTGCTTCAGATGAGACAGTAAAGGTACTTCAGACAGATGCAGCCATCAACCCTGGTAATAGTGGTGGTGCCCTTGTCAACATGCAGGGCGAGCTGATCGGTATCAACACAGCCAAGTATTCAGACACAAGCGTTGAGGGTATGGGCTATGCACTTCCTATATCAGATGTACAGGATATAATCAATGACCTTATAGCAGGCAAGAATGTGTCAAATGACGGTACAACATCAGGACAGGCTTACCTCGGTATATCTGCCCAGACCATCACAAGCCAGTATTCACAGCTCCTGAACATGCCTGAGGGAGTATATATCTCATCAGTTGAGCAGGGTTCAGCAGCAGAGGAGTGCGGACTTCAGTCAGGAGATATCATTTGCAGCCTTGACGGTGAGGACATAGCAGATATGGAGACATTCCACGACAAGATCGTGGCCTGCAATCCTGGCGATAAGGTAACTATCGTATACTACAGAAACAACAATGGTAACTACGAGAAGCAGACAGCTACAGCTACGCTGAAGGAGAAGCAGTAATAAGCCGGATAATTCAGTGGTGATTTAGCACGGAGCTAACAGAACTGAAAGCCTATAGATTGATAT
>CAVCCL010000224.1:0-11817 GCA_963600665.1 Bifidobacterium catenulatum
ATCTACCTGTTCCCTGTCATAAGTGCTTTTAAGAACACTTTGAAGAACCTTCTTCTGCAGTCCATATATCTGGCAGCCAAGAACTTCATATTTACAATAGTGATCATGGTTCTCTACACTCTGCCTGCATATGTTCTGCTGTCCAGCACCCAGGTATTCATGGTGGGTATATTTGTATTCATAGTATGTGGCTTTGGTCTTATAGCATATGTATCGTCATTCATGTTTTTGAAGGCCTTCACCCCATATCTGGATGAGGTAACAAAGAAGTACACGGACGACGATCCTGCTTCATGGATGCACAGCGATGACCAGACATCTGAATCAGAATCAGAGGAGGACAATCCTGAATCCACCAAAGTGACCAAGAAGCTTATCGTTGACAATTCATATCACGGCAGACAGTAGTTCTCACAGAGTATCATAAATACAGTAAAAAGCGGATGTACGACACAAATCGTACATCCGCTTTTTTTTGATTAAAATTTTTTGATTCAATTATATCTTACAGCTTCGAAGCCTCATGTCCAAACTTGGCATCATTCGTCTCAAGCTCAACCTCAAGATTCCTGAATGACTTAGGACTCATTCCAAACTTCTGCTTGAATGCCTTGGAGAAAGAAAGAGAATCCTCATAACCACACTGATATGCGATTATATTGATCTGTTCCTTTGATGACCGGAGAAGACTTGCAGCTTTTTCCAATCTGAAGTTGATAAGATACTCCTGAGGAGATACACCCATCTCCTTCTTGAAGCTTCCTGTCAGATGACTTCTGCTGATTCCTATGAAATCCGCAATGTCATCGATCTTGATCTTGTTCATATACTTCTCTGTTATGAAGTCGACAGCAGCCTTTACATATATCTTGCTTGGATACTCAATGTTATCAGATTCCTGCGCGTCGGAGGCGTTATCCTCCATAATGGTTGCGAAGAGAAGCATAAGTGCACTCATTCTCTTCACCTCGTTAATACGTGTGATCTGGGAATATTCGAGCATCTTGTTGATACATTCTGCACACGTATCCATCTGCTCTATCTTGATGATAGGTGAGCCCTTTACATAACCCATCGCCTCGATAAAATCTTCAGCTCTGTAGCCATGAAATCCAACCCACATGTAGCTCCATGGATCATCATCGTCAGCCCTGTAAGTAGTCTCCTCACCAGGTCTGATGATAAATGCCTGTCCAGGTCCAAGTTCATAAGTCTTTCCCGCAATTGTAAATGTACCCTTGCCCTTCTTTACCATATGGATAACATATGATTCTCTGACGTATGGACCAAACTTCCAGCCTTTTATACAATCCTCTCTGCCACAATAGTCCAGACTGATTGCGGTACCCCACATATAGGAGTTCGACAACTGTAGATCTTCCAGACAAGCAAAACCAACACTGTCAGTTAAACCAACCTTTCTTACCATAACCCGTCCTTTCCTTTACTATATCTTTGCCACCCTTTTATATAAGTAAATAACACTAAAAACACTCTTATATTTTAACAAAAGCAGACAAACCTGTCAATTTTCAGATCTGTCTGCTTTGTGTACAATATTTATTAAATTACATCTTACCAGTGACGGTAACCGAATACTGTTGCAGCGTTCTTGAAGTAGCTGAGTACCTGCTCTGCACATGTTGCACTGTCACTGAATATCTTCTCTGCGATGTTATCTATAACAGTGATGAGGAATACTGAGATAACTATAGCAGCAATAACTGCAAATATCTTTGAGTTGTCATTTGTCTCAAGGTTATCAAATAACGCATGAGCTGCGATCACGATTCCGCAAAGGCTTATTCCGAGGAAGAGTATGTATCCAAATCCTCCGATGATTCCGCTGAGGAAATCAACCTTGTGGAAGAGTGCTGAGATGATCTCAAATATGATTCCTGCAACCATTGCTATCGCCTCATAAAGTGCAAATACACCAACGGCGTTAAGTGCTTTTCCAAATGTGATTCCACCCTTGAATATAATTCCTCCGGCGATAAATACCGCTGCTGTCATTATGACTGCTGCGATTATAGTGAAGAAGAACATGTAGAATCCCTTTGCTATTGAATCGCCAAAATCAAATCCCATTATAAGGAATCCAACTGTTACAAATATAAGTGAGAGGATTGCATTCACTCCTGCAAGTATTCCGCCCGGAACCATGTTGTCACTCTGTACCATCTCACCTGCTGTATCTGCTGGACTCTTGAAAAGCCCTATCACATTCTTGAGAAGATCGTTTATCATATTGCCCGCTGCTGATGGCTTCTTCGGCTGTGGCTGTGCATAACCCTGCTGACCGTACATCTGCTGGTTCATCTGTGGCTGGCCGTAGCCCTGCTGACCATACATCTGCTGGTTCATCTGCTGGCCGTAGCCCTGCTGATTGTATACTCCCTGGTTCATCTGCTGACCGTAACCCTGCTGATTGTATGCTCCCTGGTTCATCTGCTGGCCGTAACCCTGCTGATTGTACATCTGCTGGTTCATCTGCTGACCGTAGCCCTGCTGGTTGTATGCTCCCTGCTGGTTCATCTGCTGGCCATAGCCCTGCTGATTGTACACTCCCTGCTGATTCATCTGTGGCTGGCTGTAAGCCGCTGCCTGCTGATCTGCCTGTGGCTGAGTGTTCTCTGCCGCCTGCTGATTTGTCTGTGCCTGATCTGCCACCTGCTGTTCTCCCTGTGGCTGACCAAACTGCTGATCCTGATTCTCGTTCATTCCTGTTACCTCCAATTCCTTTCCCTGTGTGTGAAAATCTATCAAAGCTATGATACCAAATCCCCCCGAGTTTGTCATCATACCAATGTTCTATAAAATACTGTGCAGATTGGGCTTACCGCCTAATCCTTGTAATAGCCGTCAAAATAATTGATGGCACTGTGGCTGTCATATTTTGCATGATATACGAAAGTCGCATAATCAATATATTCTGTCTTCTTCTCCTCGTTCTGTCCAATATTGTTGGATCTCACAAGGGCGGAAAGCACGATGGATATAGTCAGACATATTCCACATACGATACCTATTATAACAAACAACATTATCGAACCCATGTCTTATCCTGCCTTTCCTTCACATATTCTATAGTGCCGTAGCTTCTAAATCTGTGAATATCTATCCTTGATCTGTGAAGCTTATTGATCGAACGCCAGCAGCTCACCAGACTGTATATAACTCCTGCCACATATAATGAAAATACCATAAAAGCTCCACTTGACTCGTCCGTGCTTGCACTTATCCGGTACAGCTCCGTCATAAGCCGCCCAACAAATACCGAGGCATATGTACACAACGTCACCATCACCGTCATAAGCACCGCTATGGATGCTCCTACCTTGAATCTGTTGGATGGAACATTTCCCACCACCTTGCCGGTCTGTCCGTTGACAGCCACGGTATAAAGTATTCCCTGATAACGGAAGGTCATGAACCATGCCGGAAGAAGTGCATACTCTATATCCGCCAGTTTTATGTCCGTTTTCTCCTCAGTCACCTGGACATTTCCCGAAATATCACTCATCATCTCTTCCTTCACCGCATCATTGCTCTTCTTCTTTGCAACTGCTGCGACCTCGGCTGCCGGCACGTCGTATCTATCTGTATAGAAGCCGGACAGAAATTCAGGTGAAAACTTCAACGCCTTATCAAAATCATATGGCTCAAGTCTTGTAGATATGTGATCGTTCAGTCTCCTCGATGCATCCCCTGGCACCCTCGGGACTGTACACTCACAATCTTTCATGCAGTGATGTGTTATGGTCTTGTCTGCAGTCCTATACGCATTTGCCGTCATGGAACCAAAATATTTCTCACGCTCACTCAGACGCTCGCCCTTTTCATTTTCCTGGAACGTGTACTTGAGTTTCTTCCTCACATGATATGAAGCAAGCCAGTACGGTATGTATATTCCTCTTATCTTATCGATCTTAAAATTCTTTATCTCATCCGGAACAAACCAGCCTTTGCAGAACCTGTCACGTATAAGCTGCTCCGCCCTCTTCTGGGATATTCCAAATGGAATTATGACGTCAGGTTCAAGCTCATCATTGACCCTGTCAACCAGTATCATCGGCTGTCCACAATACGCACAGAAGCTTGATGTCTCTGTAGATTTCACCATGAGCCTCGCACCACACGAGGTACATTCGTACAGGTTCATATCCATATACTTTGGTGAGTCCTCATCCTTGCCAAGGTTGATCTCATCCAGTGTGTATATAGTGTCTGTGGTATCCGTTATGTATCTTTTTATTCTGGCAATCTTCTGTACAGCCCTGTAGCTTCTTTTATCTACAAGCTCCCCATCCTCGTTCCTGACCATGGCCGAGCTTTCATCGCCTATACCCTGATTGACTATGGAATCACACTGGGTACACTGCAGTTTGCCCGTCTCCGGGTTCAGAACAACAACACCGCCACAGGATGGACACTTTATTGTAATATTCATCGTAACTTACCCCCGCACTTTTTACATAAGCCCCATTTGATTAAACCCTATCACCTGAATTATATATTATCAAGTTGTCAAATTACAACTATACGCATCTGTATCGGATGTAAATTATGTGTAAATCAGTTTATTTTATTCACATCGTCCTTATTTGTGTCGGAAATTATATAATGAGGTCTTCCCTTCGTCTCCATATATGTCTTGGCGATATATTTGCCCATTATTCCTATACACAGAAACTGGAGTCCCGATACAAACAGTATGATGCACACAAGTGACGGCCATCCCGCAACAGGGTCTCCCCACACCAGCTTTCTTATGAAGAAGAACAGCATCATGACAAATGATACAAATGTACAAAATATTCCAAATCCTGAAGCTATACTCATCGGCGCCTCGGAGAAGTTGATTATTCCGTCCAGTGCGTATTTGAAAAGCTTCCAGAAGTTCCACTTCGTCTCGCCCGCAACTCTCTCCACATTCTCGTATTCCAGCCATTTTGTCCTGAACCCGATCCAGCCAAATATTCCCTTGGAGAATCTGTTGTACTCGCACATCGACACGATGGCATCCTTCATCTCTGCCTTCATAAGCCTGAAATCCCTGGCACCATCCACGACATCGGCGTCGGATATCTTGTTGATGATCTTGTAGAACATCCGCGCAAACCATGATCTTATCGGCGGCTCACCCTTTCTGGTGACTCTTCTGGTCGCCACACTGTCATATTCTCCCTGCTCAAGTATTCCGAGCATCTCCGGGAGCAGGCTTGGCGGATCCTGCATGTCAGCATCCATGACCGCCACATAATCCCCATCCGCATTGCAGAAGCCCGCATACATTGCAGCCTCCTTGCCAAAGTTTCTGGAAAATGACAGGTACTTGAAATAATCATATTCCTCCGATATCTTCTTCATGGTCTCGAGGGTATTATCCGATGAACCATCATTTACCATAAGGACCTCAAAATCGTACTGTCTGAGTCCCTGTCTCACCTTGTCCAGCTCCCCTGCAAATATCGGAAGAGCCTGCTCTTCGTTATAGCATGGAATTATCAAGCTAACTTTTTTCATTTTGTTTCACCTGCTTTAAATTTATAAATTCGTATTCCTGAAAATCTGTATTCTATATATTTCTTTGTATAATTTGTTATCTCTGCTATTTTCTCAGTCATCTTGTGTATCTTTTTCTTTTCAAATTTTGGATCGTTGATGACTGCCACATATATCTCATCGCCGCAGTCCTTCACCAGATCCGCGATGCTGTCTATATCATCCTCGTACACATACCGGCATCTTCCCATCTGGGAAAATACGTTCATTCCCGCGTACACGTTGTTCCATTTGCCATCTCCGTGACACAGTATGATACAGTCCTGTCCCTTCATCTCCTCCAGTGCTGTGCTCCAATCGCTGTAGCCCCTGTACTGCCAGTCTACGCCCTTTACAGCTATACTACCTGCACATAATGCCAGGCATATGACAGCGGTTACAACTGCACATCTCTTCCTGGTTATTACTGGAACCAGCTTCATCATACACCATACCATAAACACAGCCACTATAGGAAGTGCCGAGTAGATATATCTTGCATTTACAAGCTCTGATCCCTGTATTCCCACAAATGCAAGAACGGCGTCAGCCACGATAACCCCGACAAACAGCAGCGAGCGTGACTCTATCCTTCCTGTCCTGTCTGCATCTATATCTCTCCTGTGTGTACACACTCTGTAGGATAACCCATCATTTTCCCTGACCAAGGATATCTTTATATCCACAAATGAAAGCACGATCCTTGCCACGATGAGCACCAGTGCCACCAGCACGATCAGCGGAAGCAGTCCTGCAAAATACGACCTGTTGATATAACTGATATAATATAAGAATTTGTGTCCCGAAAGTCCTATCAGATTATCGGTGGCATAGCTTCCCCTATAGCCAAATATGTGCTTTATCGTCGCAGGAAATACCGCTATTGCCGCGCCAAGTCCCGCAATGAGACTTAAGCCATACTCAAACATCTGCTTTACCTTTCGCATATACAACAGGTATATACATACGCACAGTCCAAGTCCGGCAACATAGAAGTAGAAATAATAGTGTGTGAGTCCGCCGAACATGACCGCCAGTGCCAACAATATAAAATACGGCACAGTCATCTTCTTTTTGTGCCTCAGTATATATACGTGAACCGCCGTCAGCAGCAGTACATTCAAGGTCTGAAGCAGATACATCCGGATGAGCATACAGTTGCTTATGCCCACCGATGATACGCCCCACAGAGCTGCAGCCATCAGTCCATACCATCTGTTTCCAAGCAGATATGCAGCCACATACAGCAGAAGAATATCCACAAATATCAGGAGCATTAGGTTGAGCACTATTCCCGGAACTGCACTGTATCCCGCCCCTTTGAAGAAGTAGCACACCGTGTGCAGCAGCATATAATATACCGGCGGGTGGACATCATTTTCCTGATTTCTGTATGCCGCACTGTAGTTGAATGAATCATCGTTATAGTTCATATAGTTCTCAAAATATGACCCCGGCACCCACTCGTCAAGTGGCGTGTTGTCCTCTCCAGGATGGAGAAAAGTCTTGTCCGTGGAGTTTGCAAGGCCATAGCTGTACACCTCGTCACAGAACAGATACTGTCTCTTAAGCCCGTAGTGGATGCACAGTCCATACTGCAGTAAAACCAGCACTATGCATGCGATCCAGAAATACCGATTTGTACTGATTCCTTTATTTTTCTTTACACTCTCTGCCATAATCTACTCTCCCCCTGTCTTTGCCCATATAATAAGAGCAGTTCACCTCCTTTGTATACTTAATTTATTTTAAAATAAAAAACGGACTGCTACATGGTGACCGTATATCATACGTCACTGTAACAATCCGTTTGTTTATGATTATTTTTCTTTATTACTTTTCAAGTATATCGTAGATAAGATCCATGACCTTGTCACCAAATGCTGCTGACTCCTTCTGTGCCTCATCGTATGATGAACCCTTTACTCCGTAGTAGAACTTGATCTTCGGCTCAGTTCCTGAAGGTCTTACTGCAAGCCATGCATCGTTCTCAAGCTCGTAGTAGAGTACATTTGCATTAGGGAAACCGGTAGGCTTAACCTCGCCTGTCTCGATGTTTCTTATATACTCAAGACGGTAGTCACGAACAACCTTTGTCTTGTAGCCTGCAACATCCTCAGGTACATTTGCACGGAGGATATTCATGATGTGTCCGATCTTCTTGGAGCCCTCAACACCCTTGAGTGTTACGGTCTTGATGTCGTCAACATAGTATCCGTACTTCTCGTACATATCCATCATTGCATCCCAGAGAGTCTTGCCCTGACCTCTGTAGTAAGCTGCTGCCTCGCAGAGAGCCATAGTTGCAACAACGGCATCCTTGTCTCTTGCATGGGTTCCGATCAGACATCCGTAGCTCTCCTCGAATCCGAAGAGGTATGTTCCCTTGCCTGTCTGCTCAAATCTGAGGATCTCACGGCCAATGTTCTTGAAACCTGTGAAACACTCGATAAGGTCTGTTCCATAATTCTTTGCTATAGCATCTACCATGTTGGTAGTAACGATCGTCTTGATGATTGCTCCGTCTGCTGGAAGGCTGCCATTCTTCTCCTTCATCTGGCTAACCTCATACTCGCAGAGTAAGCTTCCTGACATGTTACCTGTGAATACCTTGTACTCACCTGTCTTGGAATCCTTTGCGTAGCATCCGAGTCTGTCGGCATCAGGGTCTGTTGCCAGAACGAGATCTGCGTCGACCTTCTTTGCAAGGTCAAGTGCCAGTGCAAATGCTTCCTTTGCCTCAGGGTTTGGATACTCAACTGTTGGGAACTCTCCATCTGGAAGCTCCTGCTCAGGAACTACGTATACATTCTCAAATCCGATCTCCTTGAGAATTCTTCTTACAGGAATGTTTCCTGTTCCGTGAAGTGGTGTGTACACGATCTTGAGATCCTTACCATACTTGTCAATTGCATCCTGATTGAGGATGAGCTTCTTGAGCTCGCCCATGTATGCGTCATCAACCTCTGAACCGATGGTAACCAGAAGACCCTTCTTCTTAGCCTCCACCATATCCATGGTCTTTGTATCTGCAAAATCTGTGATGGCCTTTACCTCAGCCATGATTCCCTGGTCATGAGGTGGTGTGATCTGTGCGCCATCCTCCCAGTATACCTTATATCCGTTGTACTCTGGTGGGTTGTGTGATGCTGTTACATTAATACCAGCTACACAGTCCAGATATCTGACTGCAAATGAAAGCTCAGGTGTCGGTCTAAGTGACTCGAATCTGTATGCCTTTATGCCATTCGCTGCCAGACACAGAGCTGCCTCCATAGAGAACTCTGGTGACATTCTTCTTGAATCATAGGCGATGGCAACACCCTTGTCCTGCTTGCCCGCCTTGATTATGTAGTTTGCAAGTCCCTGTGTTGCCTTACGTACTACATATATGTTCATTCTGTTAGTTCCAGCTCCGATGATGCCTCGAAGTCCGGCTGTTCCAAATACAAGATCACAATAGAATCTCTCTTCTATCTCTTTCTCGTCGTCCTTGATCGCTAAGAGCTCATCCTTGGTTTCCTGACCAAACAAAGGATTGTTCACCCACTGCTCATACACGTCCTTGTAGTTATAATCACTCATCATTTTGCCTCCTGTGAAATCTATTGCTTTATGTTACCCATAGAGCATCTTACAAATGGAAAACACACACTAAAAAACCATCTGCAAAATACATCACAATTCAGTATCACGTGACTAACTAGTTTGTTATCCACGCCCCAACATTATACTCTTAATTTGTCAGCTTGTGAAGTCCATAGGTATCGGAAATTTCACTCAAAATTTTGAGCTTTTCTTGGTCATCTTCGATAACTTTCTGTAGTTTCTCCATCAAAACAGGTGATATATAGCTCTTTCTGCTGTTCATATATCTGTTGCTTATCTTCCAGAACTTCTCCGGAAAACTGTACATAAGGTATATAAATTCATAGTCCTCATGTTCAAGATAATTGATCTGACTGTACGCACTCAGAATATCCTTCGCCATGGTGATATCATACCTGTTCTTCTCCATGGCTTTGCGGAGAAACTGGTACAGATCCATGAGCTGGTATCCCACATGGAACCGGTCAAAGTTTGTGGTTGCTATGTATCCATCACAGAACATCACGCTGTGATAATTATATGAACCATGGCAGTATCCCAGCCATTTGTCATTGAATTTAAAGTTGTCCTGAAACAGCGACAGGCACTTCTCTGCCTGGCTGTAAAAATAGTCAAATGTCTTTATGTACATTATCTCAAAGTCATTTTTCAAGGTTCTTCTGCTGACAAAATTGCGTATTCTGCGCAGTTCATTTACCTTTCTGTCCAGATTTCCCGGAGTTTTTTTTGTGTATGGCGTATTCTCCTCCATGTACAGTTCCCTTCCGGCTCTGTGAAACCACGCCAGATTTATAACTGCTTTCTCAAGATCCCTTATGCTCGATGCATTACACTCCCGTCCCTGGAAATATTCCCTGCACACAAATGGATTTCCATACCTGTCGCAGGTCACCAGCTCGTCTTCGCTGTTGGCCACGACCCGGTCTATATTGCAGAAGCCCTTTTCATATATCTTATCCTTGAATTCCTTCTCCTGCTGAAGCCTCTCGTCAGTTCCATTCAGGGATGACACCTGTCTGACCCCCTTGTCCGTCATCAGGATCACAGCACCTCTGCCTCTGCCCGTTCCCTGTACTTCCATATCGTATGCTTCATACACTTCACCCATTTTTTCAGCCAAATAAAAACCCCCTCCTACAACCATCTCTTGGCAGCATAACTGCCTGCTAAGTAATTGTATGAGGGGATGTTAAGTTTCATTCTTAAGTTGTAACTTTTTATTTGTCTGTTTTACGACGGGTATCGCTGATGCCTACATCTGCTTCACCTGATCCAGCAGATATTCCCTGTCATTTTTCTCCGGGTCTTCTATAACCATATCAAGCAATTTCTGAAGCATCTCGCCCATCTGAGGTCCCGGCTTTATTCCCAGCTTTATGAGATCTCCGCCATTTACCTTGAGATCCTTGATTCTGACACAGTCATCGTCTGCCATGATCTCTTCATATTTCTTCTCAAGTTCCGCAAGCTGGCTCTGTCTCTCCTCCAGCTTGTAATCGCTCTGGGCAGCCATATCCGCCTTCTTGATCTCGATTATATATGGGAAGAAATCCTTTCCTACCTCTCCGAGAAGCTTCCTGATGGTATTCTTCTTTGGAACGCAGCCCATGCCAAAGTCATGCCATCTCACCAGCTTGCACACATCCTTGATGGTATTGTTGTCAAACTTCAGTCTTCTGAGAACCGCCTCCGCCAGTGGAACTCCCGCGATCTGGTGGTCGTAGAAGTGATCTGTTCCATTCTCGTCCACAGTGTGTGTGGATGGCTTGCCTATATCGTGGAGAAGCGCCGCCCATCTCATGGTGACATCAGCTCTTATATTCTTAACCGCCTCAATGGAGTGTACACCCACATTGTATCTGTGATACTGGTTGTTCTGTGGCTGCTCCATCATCTTGTCAAATTCAGGAAGGATATATGCTGTGATGCCTGTGACATAGGCCTCGAGCAGCTTGTCCGGGTGATCTGATACAAGGAGCTTTGTGAGCTCCACCCTGATCCTCTCCGCACTTATATCCTTGAGGTACTGCGCCTGGATGATCATGGCCTTCCTGGTATCCCTCTCTATGTCAAATCCAAGCTGTCCCGCAAATCTTATCGCTCTGAGTATCCTAAGTGCATCCTCATCGAATCTGTCCCTCGCCACACCGACAGCTCTTATAACCTTGTCATTCAGATCCTGCACACCGCCAAACATATCTATGATGCCCTTGCTGTGGCTGTACGCCATGGCATTTATGGTGAAGTCTCTTCTCTTGAGATCCTCCTCAAGGCTGGCTGTGAACTCCACCTGATCTGGTCTCCTATGATCACTGTACTCTCCATCTATCCTGTACGTCGTGACCTCATAGCCTTCCTTGCCCATCATGACTGTCACTGTTCCGTGCTCTATCCCCGTATCGATGGTTCGCCTGAATATCTCCTTGACCTGCTCAGGTCTGGCGGATGTGGTGATATCCCAGTCCCCCGGCTCTCTTCCGAGTATGCTGTCTCTCACGCAGCCGCCGACTATATAGGCCTCATAGCCAGCAGCCTCAAGACCCTCTATGACTTTATTTGCTCCCTCTGGAATGTCTATTCTCATATATCTTCTCTCCGCATCTTTGTCTCGTAATTTTCCAATTGGTTGAATATCCCTAAAATAATAACTTCTTCCTGCTG
>CAVCCL010000225.1:0-14202 GCA_963600665.1 Bifidobacterium catenulatum
CCCCTGTTTTCGCCGTGAGAGGGCGACGTCTTAGCCGCTTGACCAACGAACCATAAGTGCTTGTATCCTGCCGCTTCGCTTGCGACCTGTTTAATATAACAGAAACGAAAGCAGAATGCAAGCACTTTTTTTATAAAATTGCAAACTTTTTTCAGATTATTACATAAAGTCAAACAGCGAAAGCTGATTTGTCTCCGGCATTCCATCCAGGATGCCCAGCTCACTCATCTTCTCGATGGTTCCCTTGCCGATCTTGGCTCGCTCATTGATCTCCTCCTTAGAGAGGAACGGTCCCTTCTGGGCGGCATCGTAGAGCTGCTGTGCAGCCTTCTCTCCCATTCCTTCTATGGATGCGAAGGATGGCATGATCTTGCCGTCTATTATCTGGAACCTGTCAGCCTTTGCCTTGTATATATCTATCGGAACAAAGTCATAGCCTCTTGCGTACATCTCGAGAACTATCTTCAGATCCTTGAGCTTGCCCTCGTCCTTGGCGGATCTCGAGCTCTTATCCACCTTGCTTATCTCATTGATATGGAAGAGGACTCTCTCCTTGCCAAAGCACATCATCTCATAGCTGAAGTCATCAGCTCTGATACTGAAGAATGCTGTATAGTATTCAAGCGGATAATTGACCTTGAACCAGGCAATTCTCCACGCCATCATGACATAAGCCGCCGCATGGGCCTTCGGGAACATGTACTTGATCTTCTGACACGACCACACGTACCAGTCCGGTACACCGTGGGCTGCCATCTCAGCCTTCCAGTCATCCCATTTGTCACATTTGCCCTTGGCCACTATTCCCTTACGAACCTTCTCCATGATGTTGAATGCAAGTCCGGCGTCAAGTCCCATGTGTATCAGATATACCATGATATCATCACGACAGCATATGGCCGTGGAAATGGTACACTTGCCCGACTTGATAAGCTCCTGCGCGTTGCCCAGCCATACATCGGTTCCGTGTGCCAGACCCGCTATTCGCACAAGGTCTGAGAAACATGTCGGCTTGGCATCTATAAGCATCTGCATAGCGAAGTCCGTTCCGAACTCCGGTACACCCAGACTTCCAAGAGGTATTCCGTTGATGTCCTCCGGCGTGATCCCCAACGATTTGGTGCTGTGGAACAGCTCCATGACATCCTTATCATCAAGCCTTATCTTCGTGGCGTCAAGTCCCGTCAGATCCTCCAGACGTCTTATCATGGTAGGATCATCATGGCCGAGAATATCAAGCTTCAGCAGGTTATGATCGATTGAATGGTACTCAAAGTGCGATGTGATAATATCCGACGTCACGTCATTTGCCGGGTGCTGTATAGGTGTAAATGAATATATCTCCTCGTGTCTCGGAAGAACTATCATTCCACCCGGATGCTGACCCGTGGTTCTTCTGACTCCGGTACATCCCAGGGCCAGACGCTCCATCTCACACCTTCTCTTTGTGACCGTTGCATTCTCCTCAGCGTACTTCTTCGCGGCCTTCTCATCCATTCCGGACGCCTTGGCCTCCGCCATGAGCTCCTCCTTGGAGTGATCCTTGAAGTAATTGTACACATATCCAAATGCTGTCTTTTCCGCAACACCACCTACGGTTCCCGCCTTGAACGCCTTGCCCTTGCCGAAGAGTACCTCGGTGTATGCATGCGCCTTCGACTGATACTCACCCGAGAAGTTCAGATCAATATCAGGCTCCTTGTCTCCGTTGAATCCCAGGAATGTCTCAAATGGTATGTCATGTCCTTCCTTTATAAGCGGTGTTCCGCAATTCGGGCAGTCTCTGTCCGGCATATCACATCCGCTCATTCCCGAATACGACTTTACAAGTTCCGAATCAAAGTCCACAAAGTGGCATTTCGGACATATATAATGTGCCGACAGCGGATTTACCTCCGTGATACCGGCCATTGTTGCGACAAATGAAGATCCAACTGAACCTCGGGAACCAACCAGATATCCGTGGTCATTTGAATCCCACACAAGCTTCTGCGCGATGATGTACATAACCGCAAATCCATTTGAAATGATGGAGTGCAGCTCCCTGTCAAGTCTCTCCTGAACCTGAGGTGGCAGGTCTGGGCCGTATATCTCATGCGCCTTGGTATAACATATATCCGTAAGCGTCTGATCCGAATTCTCGATGATAGGAGGCGCCTTGTCCGGTCTGACCGGCTCTATCCTCTCTATCATGTCCGCTATCATGTTCGTGTTGGTGATGACGACCTCCTTGGCCTTGTCACTTCCAAGATACTGGAACTCTGCCAGCATCTCCTCCGTGGTACGGAAATACAGCGGTGGCTGCATATCAGCATCGTCAAAGCCCTTGCTCTTCATGATGATCGCCCTGTATATATAATCCTCAGGATCAAGGAAATGCACATCGCAGGTTGCGACAACCGGCTTGTTGAACATCTCTCCAAGTTCCACGATCCTCTTGTTGTATCCGATCAGATCATCCATGGTCTTTGGATTTCTTGTATCCCTCGTCATGAATTCATTGTTGCCAAGCGGCTGTATCTCAAGGTAGTCAAACCAGTTGACCAGTCTGACAATCTCCTCATCCGGCGCATCATCAACTATCGCACGGAACAGCTCGCCCGCTTCACAGGCAGATCCTATTATCAGACCTTCTCTGTATTTGTTGATGAGACTCATCGGCATACGCGGTCTTCGCGCAAAATACGTCAGATGAGACTCAGATATGAGCCTGTACAGATTGACTCTTCCTATCTCATTCTTTGCCAGGATGATTCCGTGATACGTCCTGTCCTTCTTGATCGCATCAGGCGAGGTGCTTCCAAGGACATTCAGATCATCCATGGTCTTAACGTCTCTCTCCTTCAGCATGTCAAGCAGCTTGAAGAATACCTTTGCCGTGGCTTCGGCATCATCTATGGCTCTGTGGTGATGCGCATTTACAACCTTGAGTTCCTTACACACTCTGTCCAGAGTGAATTTTCCAAGTTCCGGCAACAGTATGTGGCTGAGCGTCATGGTATCCAGAACTGTGTTGTCGAACTTAAGTCCAAGCTCCTCCGCATTCATTCTCACAAATCCCGTATCAAATGATGCATTGTGGGCAACCACGATATCATCACCGCAGAACTCCACAAACCTCGGCACGATCACATCGAACATCGGCGCATCCTTTACCATATCATCATTGATGGATGTGAGCTGTTCTATCTGGTATGGAATAGGCACACCCGGATTTATAAACTCCGAGAATGTATCTACGACCTCTCCGTCCTTCACCTTGACCGCACCGATCTCTATGATCTTGTTGTGCTTCTTGGAAAGTCCCGTTGTCTCTATATCAAATACCACGTATTCCGAGTCAAGACTCTGATTCCTTGAGTTCTTGACCAGATCCTTCAGGTCATCGACAAAGTAACCCTCGACACCATATATTATCTTGAAGTCTTTTCTGAGTCCCTTTGTATGGTTTGCGATAGGGAAAGCCTGAACCACACCGTGATCTGTGATCGCTATGGCAGGGTGTCCCCAGTCACTGGCACGCTTCACTATGGTCTCTATATCAACCACGCTGTCCATCTCGCTCATCTTGGTATGCATGTGAAGCTCTACACGCTTCTCTGGATATGTATCCATTCTCGGCACCCGGAAGTCCTGAATGTGCTTCATACCGAGCACTCTGCATATCATGACCTCCTTGGCATACGAGTCGAACTCAGCAAGGCCCTTCATCCTGTAGAACTTACCCTTCTGTATCTCCTCGCGGTAGACCTCCATATCCTCCGGGCTGCAGAACATCTTGAATCCTATGGTGTCTGTGAAATCTGTTATATATCCCGTCAGTATGATCTTGCCATTTCGGAGCTCTCTCTCCTCAGTGCTCATGATCTGTCCATGGATGACGACCTCTCCGATACCATCGTTGATGCTGGATATCTCAAGCAGCTTGCCCTCCACATCTCTTCCTATGAACACCTCTGGATCATCTGAATATCTTCGTCTTCTTCCAAACTTCTCCTTTTCACCGCCATTTTTCTGACCCGGATCGCCGCCGGAGGATGCAGGAGCAGCCTTCTTCTCATCAGGCTTGTGCCCCTCGCTCTTCTTATCTTCCTTCTTCGACACTCCGAGCTTATCCTTGTCCACGGCCTTTCCATCCACAATGATGTCGCCATGATCCCTGAGGTTATTCAGTATGGCATCTATCTTCTGCTGTTCAACAAGTGCGCTGGCTCTTCTCAGCTTCTCCTTGTCCGCCTCACTGTACTCAAATGCAACATTGACATTCAGGTCAAATCTCTCCTGGAACATCTCCTCCATATACGCCTTTATTTTCTCAGCGTGTATATGCGCTATCTTACTGTCCTCTATGGCTATGGTTATCGCATCTCCGTCACAGTACAGTTCTCCTATCGATCTGGATATAAGCCTGTAGCCCACATTGCTGAAGGATCTTATATCGTAGAGTATGCTGTCCTGGTACGCCTTGACTATGGCTTCAAGATTGTACTGTGTCGAGAGAGTATAGTGCTCCCGTATCTGGACCGTGTACCTCTTATTGCCAAATACAAACTTGCGTATACACTCCTCCGCCTTCTCTATATTCGGTCTGCTTATTATATGCCTCGATCTTATGTCAACCTGCAGGATGTTTTTACTGTCATATATCGTGACTTTTGTCACATACACCTCGGTGAACAGACCTGCCAGTTCCTTTGTCATCTCCACTCCGGGGAACACGGTCATGAAGAGCTCTGCCTGCTCATTTCCGGCATCTGAAACCGCAGTGGCAGAGCCGTCATCACTCTCATTTCCACGCGCTGAGCTTTCCGATGTATCAGCATCAGCCTCGTGACCCTCGGCCATATCGTCACCAGCGCCATCACTGACCACGTCTTTTCCCACAGAATCATCTTCATCAGCAGCTTCTTCCTCGAGTTCTTCGTCCTCAGCATCTTCCTCCATATCATCTGCGATATGCCAGTCCGAGTCGTGAACATCCGCCTGGGTGTACGATGCGCTCTCCTGCTGCATATCAGCATACATCTGGCTCTCATACATCTCCTGTTCAGCCATCTGGGCTTCGTAATCCATCTGAGCCTGCATCTCATCGGCATACATCTGATCTATATTCTCTTGTTCCAAAATACGATCTTCGTTGTTCAATCCTATTCACTCCAATTATCTAACTCGCGCTTCAGCGCCGGTATAAATTCATCCTCACTGAGTCTGCCAACTATCTCACCCTTCTTGATGAGCAGTCCGCAGCCCTTGCCTCCTGCAATTCCAAGGTCGGCTTCCTTGGCCTCTCCCGGGCCATTCACCACGCAGCCCATGACTGCGACTTTTATATTTAAGTGATCATAGTCTGACACAAGCTTTTCAACCTTGTTTGCAAGTCCGATAAGGTCGATCTCAGTACGTCCACAGGTCGGACATGACACAAGCTCAACTCCGCCCTTTCTGAGTCCAAGAGCCTTGAGGATAAGCTTTGCCGACAAGATCTCATCCACCGGATCTCCTGTCAGAGACACTCTTATCGTATCTCCTATTCCCTCATGGAGTATGATTCCAAGTCCCACCGATGATTTGATATTTCCTCTTGTGACGGTTCCTGACTCCGTTATTCCCACATGCAGAGGGTAATCTGTCTTGTCCGCGATGAGCTCATGGGCTCTCACGCACATCATAACATCTGACGACTTGATGCTTATGACTATGTTGTGATAGTCAAGCTCCTCGATCATGCGCACCTTGTCAAGGGCGCTCTCAACTATTCCCTCTGCGGTCACTCCGCCGTACTTCTCCACGAGATCCTTCTCCAGAGAACCACTGTTTACACCAACTCTTATAGGGATATTTCTCTTTCTGGCAGCCTCGACTACCTTTGCTAACTTCTCCTGTCCTCCGATATTACCCGGATTGATCCTGATCTTGTCCACACCATTTTCTATGGCCTTTATGGCAAGCCTGTAGTCAAAATGTATGTCGCCCACAAGTGGAATGTGTATCTGTTCCTTTATAGCCGGGATCGCCTCTGCTGCAGCCTCATCGTTTATCGTACATCTGATTATGTCACATCCGGCCTTCTCAAGCTGGAGTATCTGTGCAACCGTAGCCTCCACATCGCTCGTCTTTGTGTTGGTCATGGACTGTATAAGTATCGGATTGCCTCCGCCTATAACCCTGTCACCTATGTGGATCTCTCTTGTCTTCATATATACTCACAGCGCCAGTACATAAGCACTGGCGCCTTTCCTCCTTCTTTAATTGCCTTTAACTGAAAAATACATTCTTTATATCATTGAACAATATTACGACCATGAGGATCATGACCAGCACAAATCCTACAAATGTGACTATGTTTTCCTTGTCCTTCGGAACCTTCCGCCTGGTTATAAGCTCGATCAGCAGGAACAGGAAACGTCCTCCGTCAAGTCCCGGTATCGGAAGCATATTCATGATTCCAAGGTTGGCCGAGAGAAGCACTATATAGTTCATCCAGTTGAGGAGAACCGTAAGGACATCGACCTTTGCAGCCTCATTGAACGTATCGTTCATGGACTTTGCCACACCCACTGGGCCGGACACCTCATCTGAGCTGACCTGTCTGGTGACTATGAGCTTAAGGCTCAGGAACGTGGCCTTGACCCAGTATCTGACCTCATAGGCAGAATACTTCATCAGCTCGCCAAAGTTCTGTGGCAGAACATAACCGCAGCTTACGATTCCCACCTTATAACCTGCACTTGTCTCCACCGGATATACAGTCGTATCGTACACTGTGCCATCCTTCTTCTGCATCTTGAGGTCTATAGGAGAACCGTCTCCGTATATCTCAAGATATATCTGAAGCTCCCTGAAGTTCTTGATCTTGCTTCCTCCGATCTCAAGGACGGTATCTCCATCCTCAATCCCTGCCTGCTCCGCAGGATAAACTCCATTGAACTCCTTGACAACATCCGCATACTCGCTTTCCTGCGCCATCTCGCTGTCGTACACCCTGCCTATAGTCGCAGGATCTGTACCACAGAAGTGGATTATGACCGCTGAAAAGATAAATGCTATTACTATATTCATGAACGGGCCGGCAAGAACCTCCGCCATACGCACCCATATGGACTTCTTCTCAAATGCGTTCTCGTCGTCCTCATGACCTTCCTCGCCTTCGCTGAGCAGCATACAGTAACCGCCCAGAGGTATGAGTCTCAGTGAATACTGTGTATCCTTCTTGGTAAACGAGAAGAGCTTTGGGCCAAGTCCCATGGAAAACTCAATTACCGATATATGATTGATCTTTGCGACAATAAAATGTCCAAGCTCATGAAAAAATATTATCACACCAAATACTAGAATTATGAGAATTATGTTCAATCTACCACCTGCTTTCTACAAAATCATATACCCAGCGCTCTGTGTCAAGTATCTGTGACACGTCAGGGTTTTCTATAACTGTATGACTCGCCATACACTCCTCTATTATCCTGTATATATCAAGGAAACGTATCTTCCTGTCAAGGAATTTTGCCACTGCGCACTCATTTGCTGCATTGAATACAGTCGGCATTGAACCGCCATCTGCTATGGCAGAATACGCATACTTTAATCCCTTAAATGTATCCATGTCCGGCTTCTCAAGAAGAATTGAGTTCATAGTCCAGAAGTCCAGTCTGTCACCGGCCATGTATCTTCTCTCCGGGTAACACAGAGCGTACTGTATCGGAAGCTTCATATCAGGTGTTCCAAGCTGGGCTATGACTGCGCCATCCCTGTACTCAACCATCGAGTGGATTATGCTCTGTGGCTGGACTACCACCTGGATATTCTCCGGCTTCACATCAAAAAGCCACTTCGCCTCTATAACCTCAAGCCCCTTGTTGACCATGGTTGCTGAATCTATGGTTATCTTTCTTCCCATGCTCCAGTTTGGATGCTTGAGCGCATCCTCCACCTGGACATTCTCAAGAAATGCGGTATCCTTTCCCCTGAAAGGCCCACCTGACGCTGTGAGCAGTATCTTCTCCACATCACCGTGCACATTTCCCTGAAGGGACTGGAATATAGCGGAATGTTCGCTGTCAACAGGCAGTATCGCTACATTCTTCTCCGCCGCCAGCGGCATGATGATATGTCCCGCTGTCACCAGAGTCTCTTTATTGGCAAGTGCTATGTCCTTTCCCGCATTTATGGCTGCTATAGTCGGTCTTATTCCGATCATGCCAACTATTGCCGTGACAAGGATGTCTGATGACGAAAGCTCTGCTATCTCTATCAGTCCGTCCATGCCCGCAACAACTCTTATGTCAGTGTCCGCAAGGCTCTCTCTGAGTCTCGCAGCATTCTCTTCGCTCCATATTCCCACAACCTCAGGCGAAAACTCCCTCGCCTGTTTTTCCAGGAGCTCTATATTACTTCCGGCGGCAAGCGCCACTATATTCAGATCTTCCTGAACCCTAACTATCTCAAGGGTCTGTGTTCCAATTGAACCTGTAGAGCCAATTATCGCTACATTCTTCATGTTATCCTCCTGTATCCGGATTTACCGGATCATCTATCCGAATATAATAGGCAGTATCCAGTGAACCCACTGGGCACTGCCCATCATGTATCCTACAGCAGATATACAAGCAGATAATAAATTATCGGTGCTGTAAATATTATGCTGTCAAATCTGTCCAATATTCCTCCGTGACCCGGAATCAGCTTTCCGTAGTCCTTGATGTCGTTATTTCTCTTTATCGCAGATGCTGCCAGATCTCCAATAACCGCCGGAAGTGCACCGACAGCGCCGACAACTGCAAAAAGTAATGGCGCATAGTTCATGGTGTCTACATACTTATCAAACAGTATGCCGAACACTGCTCCGAATACGCCGGCTCCAACGATACCGCCGATAAGACCCTCTATGCTCTTCTTAGGGCTGAGCACAGGTGCCATCTTGTGCTTTCCGAGGGCTCTTCCCACGAAGTAAGCACATGTATCATTTATCCATGAGCTGACAAATATCAGCAGGACAAGTACCAGTCCGTGCTCCATGTTTCTTATGAGATATACAAATGACAGCATGACACTTACATAGAAGAAATCCATAAATGCCGCCATGATCTGTTTATCGCTGTATGTTGGGAATGTCAGCACATACACTGCAAGCATAACCAGTAAATATACGACCATCATAGGAACAATAATGTCCATACGATCTAGGTATATGGCTATATAATACAGAACTGTCGCCAGGTAACACACGATTCCCGGAGTCTTCTTGTTCACTCCATATACTCTGAGCAGCTCCATATTGCCCACAAGGGATACCAGAGCCATAAGGCCACATGTTACTATCCCTCCAAAATATAATGTGATGGCCAGTATCACTACCAGAACCGCACCACTTATCACTCTCTGTTTCATTAATTAATATCCTCCGGATAACTATTTTGCATCTCCGAATCTTCTCTCTCTCTTATTGTAGTACCTCACGGCTTCTATCAGAGAATCCATGTCAAAATCAGGCCACAGTGTATCTGTGAAATAAAACTCAGAATATGCAAGCTGCCATGGGAGGAAGTTTGATGTTCTCTCCTCACCGCTTGTCCTTATGAGCAGATCAGGATCAGGCACACCCTTTGTGTCGAGATATTCCGCAAACAGGCTCTCGTCAATGTCATCCGCACTGACCTTTCCCGCATCGGCATCCTTCATGATCTTCTTTACCGCCCTGACGATCTCATCACGTCCACCGTAGTTTATCGCTATATGGAACTGAAGTCCTGTATTCCCCGCAGTCTCCCTCTCCAGATCATCCATCTTCTGAACTATATCCTCCGGGAGGCCCTCGCGCTTACCTATGAGGTTAACCTTCATGTTGGCGTTGTTGGATCTCTCTATACTGTCAACCAGGTATTTTCTGAAAAGATTCATGATACCTGTGACTTCCTCAACAGACCTCTTCCAGTTCTCCGTGGAAAAAGCATACACTGTAAGATACTTTATTCCAAGCTTATCGCAATTTTCACATATAGCCTCAAGAGCCTTCGCACCCTCTGCGTGTCCATAGTTTCTGGGAAGGAATCTCTTCTTTGCCCATCTGCCATTTCCATCCATGATCACAGCCACATGCTCCGGCACATTAAGTAATTCTCCGTTAATCTCTCTCTTCATATTCTCTCCGCATTCCATTTAAGGGATACATCATATCCATGATTATTATACTGTCATGATCTCCTTGGACTTTGACTCAACAGCCTTGTCGATCTGACCAACATACTTATCTGTGAGCTTTTGGATCTTGTCCTCGTTATCCTTGAGCTCGTCCTCGCTTATGTCTCCGTTCTTCTCCATCTTCTTGATGGCATCGTTGGCATCACGTCTGATGTTTCTTATAGCGACCTTTGCACCCTCACCCTTCTTCTTGATATCCTTGACGAGCTCTTTTCTTCTGTCCTCTGTGAGCTCTGGGAAGTTGAGGATGATGTTTCTTCCATCGTTGTTAGGTGTGATTCCAAGATCAGAATTCATGATAGCCTTCTCTATCTCCTTGACAAGTGATGGCTCCCATGGTGCGATCACCAATGTTCTTGCCTCTGGTACAGTTATATTTGCAAGCTGCTGCATAGGTGTTGGAACTCCATAATACTCAACCTTGATCTTGTTGAGGATGTTAGGGTTCGCTCTTCCTGCTCTGATGGTAGCATACTCAGCCTCAAGATTCTCAACTGACTTCTGCATCTTCTCTTCGTACTGTGTTAACATGATTCATTCCTCCTGGATTATATATTTTCTTATTATTTTCCCTTTTATTCTGCATTCACATATGTTCCGGTGAAACCGCCTGTAACGGCTTTCACTATGCTGTTCTCGTCATTAAGGCCAAACAGCATCATAGGCATCTTGTTCTCCATGGCAAGAACTGCTGAGGCAAGATCTATTACTCCGAGCTTGTTGTCGACGATATCACTCATCTTCATGCTGTCATACTTCTTAGCGTTCGGATTGGTCTTAGGATCACTGTCATATACTCCATCGATGGCCTTACCTGAAAGAATGACATCTGCCTGAACCTCTATCGCCATAAGCACTGTCGCCATATCTGTTGAGAAATATGGATGGCCGATTCCACCTGCAAAAAATACGACATCTCCCTGCTCCATATATGCGATTGCCTTGTCCTTGTCAAAAAGCTCAGTCATATTACCACATACAAATGGTGTCATGATGTGTGTCTTTATTCCACAGCTTCTGAAGCTGTCCGCTGTGTAGATACAGTTCATGACAGTTGCCAGCATTCCTATAGAATCCGCCTTAACTCTGTCCATGTTGTCTGAGGTTCTTCCTCTCCAGAAGTTTCCTCCTCCTATTACTACACATACCTGTATTCCCTTGTCTACTATCTGCTTTACCTGATTGGACACATCTCTGACTGTCTCCTCGTCAAAACCATGTTTCTTATCACCGGCAAGAGCTTCACCGCTCATCTTGAGCAGAATTCTGTCCATCTTCATATCGCGATCCATCCTTTGTGTTCGTATTTTATTATTCGTATTATAAGCCGCCATGTCCGGGCATGATATGCCATGCAGACATCTGCTTGACGACCTGCTTCATTATAGCACATACCCTTTACATTTCAAAGTAAAAAAGAAAGGCACATATCACTGTGTACACGTGCATATGATATGTGCCTTACTGTTATGCTTATTTCTGTTATATGTCACCCGACATCCTGCTTTCAGATCTCAGATATCATCAATAGTCATCAGAATAATCTGACTCCGTCGATACAATGGAATCCACATCATCCTGAACTGTAAATGTGTCAAGATCGAGCTGATTCTCACAGCCTGAATCATTGATGATGTTGTAGCTTATATTCTGTACGGTAGCTGACGGTGTATAATTCATGTCGTCGAACAGGAATCTGTGAAGTGCTGTGACATTCGTTGCGAGATCACAGGCAACAACATAGCTAACCTCATCCATGGTCGGACTGGCGATGGTAAATGGGAATCCTGTTGTAGTCGACAGCTTGTAGTTGAAGCAGGATTTTGCCATATCAATGATCTCTTCCTCTGTAAGGCTTGATGCAACATCATCCACAACCACGTTGATACAATCAAGCAGCTTGGAGATTCCTGCTGTCTTTGCAGCCTCTATCATCTTGGAGATAACTGTTCTCTGTCTCCATGTTCTTGTTATATCGCCCTCATCTGTACTTCTGATTCTGGAGTAGGCAGTAGCCTGTACACCATTCAGATGAACGACACCTGTGTCATATACATGATCTGAGTAAATACCATTTACACCCATCTGCTCGTCAATACACTGGTTGAGCTTATAAAGCTCCTCCTCCTTCAGCTCTATATCGATTCCGCCCAGGGCATCGATGGCTTCTGTGAGTGCTGTGAAATTGACTGCAACGTAATCTGTTATATTCAGGTCAAGGTTCTTATTTATCATATTGACTGCACCCTGTGCTCCGCCGTAAGCGTATGCATGAGCTGCCTTCTCGTATGACTGGCTATCATTACAGAGTTCAAGGTAAGTATCTCTGTACAGTGAGAGAAGCTTTACCTCCTGTGTATCGTTGTTGATACTGCAGATGATTATACTGTCTGAACGCACTCCATCGTCAACCATGCCTGCATCTCTGGTATCTATACCAAACAGTGCGATGTTTGTGTATCCTGTCATCTTCTTGACTGTTTCTTCGTCCAGATCCTCATTTATATGAGTGTCCTTCAGCTCTTTGTACTGCATCTTGTTATATGTGTTGTTGATGTACGCCTTCACAAACAGAACGCCTATGACTATGGCTGCAACAACCTCGATTGCAAGTATGATTCCCCATACTCTGTTCTTTTTCTTTCTCTTCTGATCCTTCATATCCTGCTCTTCTTCCGCATATTCATCTTCATAATATTCATCATCCGATGTATAAGCTTCCTCTTCTGATGCCGCATCCTCCTCATCGTCTGCGTCCGGCCCAAATGCGCTGTCGGAATAATCATCCTTTGTAGCACCGGCTCTGCCATAATCATCTGAATAATCGTCGGCATCGTCATCGTAATCATCTTCATCGTCAAAAAGCATCTCTCCGGCATATCTGCCCTTAACACGCTTCATATCATCGTCATCATGACCACTCATTTTATTTCCCATATTTTTCTCCTAAATATCGAATGTATCTGTCAAAATTTAACTCATACAGCAATGCATTTTACTACAAATATCTCATCAATTCAACGGGATACACATAATTCACACATTTTTTATACTTGATCAGTCAGCCAGGATAAACTTGTCCACCACCGGCACAAGTCCGTCCTCGTCATTTGACAATGTTATATAATCGGCATGTTCCTTCACTATATCCTGTGCATTTGCCATGGCGACTCCCACTCCGGCGTACTCTATCATCGTGAGGTCATTGTAACCGTCACCGCACGCCACAAGATCCTTTCTGTCCATATCAAGGACCTCAAGAAGCTTCTCAAGTGATGTTGCCTTATGAACATTTGGCGGCATGATCTCCACAAAATATGGCTCCGAGCGGAATATGTTAAGCTGGTCTCCAAACTTTTCTGCAAGCTCCTGCTCTATCTTCTCAGCCTTGTCAGGATCTGCGGTAAGAA
This sequence comes from Bifidobacterium catenulatum, assembly GCA_963600665.1. Lineage (GTDB taxonomy): Bacteria > Bacillota > Clostridia > Lachnospirales > Lachnospiraceae > Coprococcus. The sequence goes on from CAVCCL010000225.1 coordinate 13,608, forward strand.
GACATTTGTTGAGAGGGAAATCGATATATTCCCTGAAGTTATCGATCCTCATGATCTCCATATGGTTGATACTTGCCTCAAATGTCATGTATCCATCTATATCAGTTCCGGTTATAACGCGGTCTCCATCGTATGTCACCATTCCGCAGCCCGCTTTCAGGCAGTAATCATATATCTCCCTCACCACATCATTGTCAAGCACAGCCTGATATACCACCTCGCCGGTGCTGTAATCAACGATCCTTCCGCCGTTGAAAGCAAGCACATATCCGCCAAATCTGTCAAGCTCTATGGTGTCTGCTATCTTTCTTATTCCAGGCAGTGGACGTCCCGATGCTATCGCAACGATATGCCCCTTCTCCTGTGCCTCTATTATTTTCTCCAGTGTTGCCGGAGTAATATCCTTCTGAGTATTTGTCAGTGTTCCGTCAATATCAAGTGCCAATAATTTTTTACTCATTTTATCCTCCATAATATTATGACATAATTTGCTATATATTTTCTCCGTGATGCTATATAATGTCAGAGTCAGGATGCCGTCAATGCCATCCTGCCGCCCATTTCTGACTTTAGGAGAAATCACATGGATATAAAC
>CAVCCL010000226.1:0-2915 GCA_963600665.1 Bifidobacterium catenulatum
GCTCCCATACTTATTTTTTCTAGAAAGCTCCAATCCGCTTTGAAATTCATGTACTACCTCCTAAACAACATTTATTCTGTTAACAAAAGAGCTCCTGTACTTCAAAAGCACAGAAGCCATTCCATATATTATTATATATACTTCTACAACAAAAAACAGCCTTATTTTAGGCCAGATAAAACAAGAGGTACAACTATTCGCGGACATCAAGTTTCTACCGAAACTATTCCAGCACACAACAAATGTCTCAACAAATTTTTGCCCCCCTCTTAAACTTTTTAATCTATATACATTTTTTCCGCTAAAAACACAGGTACATATCCTTCAATAAAGCCCGCTAATCCGCTTAAACTGGGGATTTACCCGACAGCAAACTGACCGTCTCCACATGCCCGCTGTGACAAAACTGATCAACGACCGCCACCTTCCGGGCAACATACCCCTTCTCCTGAAGTATCTTCACATCTCTTGCAAGGGTTGCCGGGTCGCAGCTCACGTATACGATACGCTCCGGCGCCATGTGGACCAGAGTATCCAGAAGGACCTGATCGCAGCCCTTTCGCGGTGGGTCTACGACCACGACATCTGCGTGGGAGCCATCGCCGCCCTTCTTGTATATATCGGGAACTACTTCCTCTGCCTTGCCGACAAAGAACTCGGCATTTGTGATCCCGTTGATCTCGGCGTTGTGTCTTGCGTCATCTATAGCCTGTGGAACAATCTCCACTCCGTATACCTTCTTTGCCTTCTGTGCGAGGAACAATGATATGGTTCCTATCCCGCAGTACATATCCCATACGGTCTCGTCGCCTGACAAATCCGCATACTCCAAAGCCTTGTTGTACAGGACATTTGTCTGGACTGGATTTACCTGGTAGAAGGACAATGGTGATATCTGGTATTTGATGTCACCGATATAGTCCGTGATGTATGACTGTCCCCAGAGGGTTATACACTTATCGCCGAGTATACGATTTGTATTCTCCATGTTGACGTTCAGACAGATGGATGTCATGCCGTCTATCTTAACCAGTTCATCTATCAATGCCTCACTGTGTGGAAGCTTGTTGCCATTTGTCACAAGACACACCATGATCTCTTTGGTTGTAAATCCAACTCTGATAAGGATATGTCTTACCAGACCTCTTCCAGTCTCCTCATCGTAGGTAGATATGTTATTGTCCTCAATGAATCTTCTGACGATAGCAACTATTTTGTCATTTACAGACGCACCGATGGCGCAGCTCTCTGTGTCTATGATGTCGTGGCTTCTTCCAGCGTAGAATCCGATGACCACATTGCCATTTTTGTCCCTGCCGACAGGAAACTGTGCCTTATTTCTGTAGTGAAATGGTTCGTCCATGCCGTAGGCAGGCTTTTCCATTATGGCTTCCACATTTTCCATCTTGCCGATCCTCTGCAGACAGTTTTTCACCTTGTTCCACTTGTATTCAAGCTGCTGCTCATAGGAAACCTGCTGCATGGTGCATCCGCCGCATCTTTTCGCTTTGTCGCACACCGGCTCCACGCGGTATGGAGATGATGTGATAATTTTCATCAGTCTTCCGTAGGCTATGTTCTTCTTCACCTTGACGATCTTCACCTCTGCCAGATCGCCCACCACGGCATCCTTGACAAATACTGTCATGCCCTGAACGTGTCCTATGCCCTCTCCATCATTACCCATGTCCTCGATGAGTACCTGATAGTCATTATTTTTTACAAGTACAACTTCACCAGTATTTGACGCATTTCGACCGGACGTTTTAACACCTGAGCCAGTATTCAACGTATCCTCTCCAGTATTTTTTCTCTGCACACCATTTACTCGTCTATTATTCTTAGGTCTTCTATTATTCCTAATATTTGACATATACTATCTCTCTTCCTATTGCCGTTATTAATTATCCGACGTCTTCCTTATATTCGACTGCAGCGCTCTGTTGAATCCCAGCCAGCCGTTGTTGTCCTTTGCAGCATCAAGCTCCTGGATAAATGTCTGGAGCTTGGCGTCCGTGTTGTCCGCCATGGACAGTGCCAGTGCCTCGATGAGTGCAGGCTTCTTTGGTGAGCCGTACTCAAGCTCCCCGTGGTGAGCCAGTATGCAGTGCTCAAGCTCATTTGCCGCCTTGGCAGGGAAATTGTCTATGGTATTTATCTTATCGCGGATCATCATTGTTCCCATGACGATGTGTCCCAGAAGCTGACCAGCGTCTGTGTAGTCGTTCTCAGGGAACTTGGAGATCTCATAGACCTTGCCGATGTCGTGGAGAAGTGCCGCCGTGATCAGCAGATCCCTGTTGAGCACCGGATAATATGTCGTGTAGTAGTCGCACATCTTGGCAACGGCCAGTGAATGCTCCAGAAGGCCTCCTATGTATCCATGGTGTATAGATTTTGCCGCCGAATGGTTCTTGAACTCCTTGACAAATGCTGGATCCTCGGCGAAGAATTTCTTCAGAAGCACCTTGTAATAATCCTTGTCGAGCGATTCCACGAGAGCCATCAGATCCTTGTACATCTGCTCTATATCTTTCTTGGTACATGGCATATAATCAGCCTCTGTGTATTCGCCCTCATCTGCGATACGAATTTTCTTGATATTGAGCTGAAGCTCATTGTTGAACGATGTGACCTGACCATCCACCTTGATGAAGTTCTTGGACTCAAAATGTCCTATCGCATTGCTCAGCTCCCAGACCTTTCCGGCTATACTTCCTGTCTTATCCACAAGCTCCAGGTTGTAATAAGTCTTTCCTGATTTTGTAGTTCCTGTCTGCTTGTTCTTGCAGAGATAGACATTTGATATCATGTCGCCTTCGTTGAAATCTGTTATAAATACCATTTTTCTTTCCTCTTTCTATGCTTAATTATTAATATGTTATTTACATTTTAATCATATATAAGAATACAAT
>CAVCCL010000226.1:2925-13307 GCA_963600665.1 Bifidobacterium catenulatum
GTATTATATTTCTTATTCTGCATCGTCAGCACATCAGCGTGATGGTCTATATACAACCGCTTACTAGATCATACATATACAGCTACGCACCTGCTTGCCTGATCATACTCCGAATTGCACCGATGTCTTTCATCACATCTTATCATACTCATGAAGCTTATCTGAAGCAGCCTTCCCGTTCTTCCGTGATTCTTCCCTGTCAAGCTTTCTCACTCCGAACAACCCCTTGATGACAAATGCTATTCCCACGCAAAGTGTTCCAAGGATCAGTGTGAGCTCAAGTCCTGACATATGTCTCAGTGACACATTCAGTGAGATTATGATGCATACAAAGAATGCGATGCAAAGTCCTGTGAACACAAGTCCTGTTCCCATATTCGGCTTTACCAGCAGCGCGATAAATGCGATGACCAGCAGAACTATAAATATTCCGCCGACATTCACTCCGCCGCCTATACGGAAAAGGGAACTTAACATTCCCCAGTCAGACACGACGACATTCTTAAGGAACATCACGCCTCCTGCTATCATCAGAACGATCCCCAATAAAAACTGCAATAACTCTTTCATAACCTGTCTTCTCCTCTTCTTTTTGTAATACGTAACTCTCTTTGTCTCAAGTCATATATCGCTTTATTTTTCCCCGAATCAAACTGTATTTTATAATATCAGCTTTGTGTTCCTCCCGCAACCACCAGCGCTGATTAATCAGGGAAAATGTACGTATTTCTACACCTGCAATATGTTGACGCTCTATAATTATAAGGGGTATAATCAATTATGTATGTTTATAATTAGAGTCTTTATGCATCGTTAATTACGCTTTTACAGCACTTATTGAAGCAAGCACTGGGCGGATTAAGCTCTGATCTGATTAAACACTGATCCTATTCATCATATGATCACAAGATTCATGCCCGTGCATATGAATTTTACAAATCTGCATTTGTATGAACATATTTATATAAACGAATTTACATAAGCACTATAAAATAAAGAAATTAAATAATAAGGAACATAGAAAATGAATCTAAGAACATTAAGAGTTATAGAATACAACAAAATAGTTGAGATGCTGACAACATTTGCCTCATCACCTATGGCAAAAAGGAAGTGTCAGCGCATAAAGCCCCGCAAGGATCTCGCCATGATCGAGACTCTTCAGCAGGAGACAAGAGATGCCTTAAGGCGTCTGAACACCCAGGGCAATCTGTCATTTGCAGGACTCAAGGATATCGGCGCTTCACTCAAGAGACTTGAGGTCGAGGGTATCCTCACCACCGCTGAGCTGCTTGACGTGGCCAGCATGCTTGACCTGGCAGCCACCGCCAAGAGATACGGCGAGAACGAGGGCACCAGCATGACCGATACGAGAAGGCGCAGTCAGGAGCAGATCGAGGAAGAGAAGGCTTCCAACAAGATGCTTGGGCTCAGCATGAACCCGGATGGAACCACATGTCCGGACAGCCTGCGCACGAGATTTCTGGAGCTCATGCCACTGGAGCATCTCTCCAGGGAAATCCACAGATGCATAATTTCTGAGAACGAATTTGCCGATGACGCTTCATCAGGACTCAAGGCCGTGCGAAGGAACAAGCGCCTGACAAATGAAAAGCTGCACAACCAGCTTGCAAAGCTTGTCAGCGACACCAGCAAGCAGACCATGTTCCAGGACAATCTTGTAACCATGAGAAACGGCAGGTATTGTATCCCTGTCAAGGCCGAGTACAAGAACCATTTTCCTGGTATGATACATGACCAGTCATCGACCGGAGCAACCGTGTTCATCGAGCCTATGGCCATCGTGAACCTGAACAACGAACTCAAGGAGCTTGACAATCAGGAGCTTGCCGAGATTGAGAAGATACTTGAATCCCTCTCCGCCCAGACCGCGGCAGAGATAGAATATATCAGATATAACTTTGACACACTGGCAGAGCTGGACTTCATATTTGCCAGAGCGTCATTTGCAAGAAGCTACAAAGGAACCGAACCGATATTCAACACCGATGGAATCGTCGATATAAAGCAGGGAAGGCATCCGCTGCTGGAGAAGCACACTGTCGTACCTGTGGACATCAAGCTTGGTGAGGACTACAACCTCCTCATCGTGACCGGTCCTAACACCGGTGGTAAGACCGTATCACTTAAGACTTTGGGACTCTTCTCCCTCATGGGTCAGTCGGGACTCCACATTCCTGCGCTTGACGGTTCAAGGCTGAATGTGTTCGACGATGTATTTGCCGATATCGGAGATGAGCAGAGTATAGAGCAGAACCTGTCGACCTTCTCATCCCATATGAGCAACATCGTGTACATACTGGATCACGTAACTCCGGGCAGTCTGGTCCTCTTCGACGAGCTGGGCGGCGGTACGGACCCTATAGAGGGTGCAGCACTTGCCATTGCCATCCTGTCACACCTGAACAACATGGGTGTCAGATGTATGGCGACCACACACTACAGCGAACTCAAGACATTTGCCATGAGCACACCGGGTGTGGAGAATGCAAGCTGCGAATTCGATGTGGCAACCCTCCAGCCGACATACAAGCTGATGATCGGCATTCCTGGAAAGTCAAATGCTTTCGCCATTGCAAAGAAGCTTGGAATCGACGAGAGCATCATCGAGAGCGCCAAGGCCAATATCGACAGCGATACAGTTGACTTTGAGACCCTTATCGCAGATCTTGAGAGAAGCAAACGTGAGATCGAGCAGGACAAGGCCGACATTGCAAGACTCAAGGAGGATGCAAGACAGCTTCAGGAGCGCGCACAGATGAAGGACTCTGAGCTCTCCGACAAGAAAGCTGAAATACTGGCAAAGGCGCGCCAGGAGGCATCCGAGATCATAGAGGAGGCGAAGGCTGAGGCCGATGCCGCCATAAGGAAATACAACAAATGGACTACCAACCCGGCGAAGGCCGACGCCAAGGCCATGGAGGCCGAGAGGCAGAAGCTCCGCGCGAAGATCAACGACCTCGGCAAGATGAACGAGGAGAAACGAAAGACTGTGAAGTCCGACCACAAGGCATCCGACTTCAAGGTTGGAGATACCGTGCACGTTATCAGCATGGATTCCGAGGGAACCATCACTGCTCTGGCCGACTCCAAGGGCAAGCTGAAAGTCCAGATGGGAATAATCAGTGCATCACTTCCACCTACTGATCTCCTGCTGGTTGAACATGAGAAGAAGAAACCACAGAAGGCCACAGTCACAGGTGGCAAGAGCATGAACAGGATGATGAATATCAAGCCTGAGATAAATGTCCTCGGAATGACGGTCGACGAAGCCACATCCCTTGTGGACAGATTCCTTGATGATGCTCTCATGGCGCATCTGCACAGAGTCACCATCATCCACGGCAAGGGCACCGGAGCCCTCCGTAAGGGAATACATCAATTTTTGAAATCACAGCCACATGTCAAGTCCTTCCGTCTCGGAGAGTTCGGAGAAGGCGATGCGGGCGTCACCATCGTAGAGTTGTAAGGAGGTTTTTATTTATGGGAAAGAATAATATTCTCATCGTTGACGACGACGAGAACATTGCAGAGCTTATATCACTCTATCTGAACAAGGAGTGTTATGAGACTGAGATAGCCGCCAGCGGCACCGAAGCTCTGCAGCTATTTGAGGAATATTCGCCTGATCTGGTTCTCCTGGATGTCATGCTTCCGGGAATGGACGGATACCAGGTGTGCACAGAGATAAGGAAGACATCGAATACGCCTATCATCATGCTCTCAGCCAAGGGCGAGGTATTTGACAAGGTGCTGGGACTGAAGATCGGTGCAGATGACTATATCGTCAAGCCCTTTGACTCAAATGAGCTGGTTGCAAGGGTCGGCGCGCTCCTCAGAAGATCAGCCATGACTGAGAATGCACAGAAGCAGCCACAGAGTGCATCTTACGATGTCACAAGTGCAGACCATGTAGGTACATTTGTGGAGTATGACGGGCTGGTCGTAAATATCTCCAACTACACAGTAACATTTGAGGGACACAATCTTGAGATGCCGCCAAAGGAGCTGGAGATCCTCTACTTCCTCGCCAGCAGACCAAATCAGGTATTCACCAGAGAGCAGCTTCTGGACAAGCTGTGGGGATATGAGTATGTGGGCGACACGAGAACCGTGGATGTACATATCAAGAGACTTCGTGAGAAGCTGAACAACAATCATAACTGGAGCATTGCCACCGTATGGGGCATAGGCTACAAGTTTGAATGGAGATCATAATGAAGAAAACAGCATTTGACAAGATCGTGGTCGGATTCGTGGTGCTGGTAGTGATCATATTTGCACTGCTCATGGTGTACAGTATATCAACAGCACAGAATTCTGTTCTCTCAGAGCGCAAATCTACCATGAAGAATGAGATCACAATGCTTGCCGATGGCGCCATGACTGATTACAGCAACGGAACCATTGACAGCAAGGAATTATACAAGGAGCTTCAACATGCGGCGGATACCCTGGACATGGGGATCTGGCTCACCGACGAACACAGCAACATTATTTTCAGGTCGGGAAGCTCTTCAGGAAGCAGTGAATCCGGTGGGTCTTCCAAGGATTCAGATTCGCACAGCAGCACAAATGACAACCTCAAGAATTATGTGGAACAGGATGAATTGTTTGCATCATTCTGCTTCGAGGATACATTTGGCGGCTATTTCTCAGAGGACACTCTGGTGATCGGCCAGCCGCTTTACTCGTGGAACAATTACATGGGAACGATCATCCTGACATCACCTATGACGTTCAAGCAGGATATCAGCAGCAGGATGCTTTCAACGACATTTGTACCATTTCTGATCCTCATGCTGATAGCCATGATCGCCCTGATGCTCATGTCAAACAGCCTGCTCAAGCCTATACGTGAGATCATCAAGACGTCCAAGTCATACGCTCAGGGTAACTTCAATGCCCGGGTAAATGTGACGGCGAAGAATGAATTCGGCGAGCTTGCGAGATATATGGAGGAGATGGCGGACGAGCTGAGCCGTTCAAATGAGTACAGAAAGTCATTTATATCAAATATATCCCATGACTTCAGATCGCCTCTCACGTCCATCAAGGGTTACATAGAGGCCATGCTGGACGGCACTATTCCACTGGAAAAGCATGAGAAGTACCTCGGCATAGTGTTAAATGAGGCGCAGAGACTGACCAAGCTGACACAGGGACTTCTGGAGCTGAACAACTTCGATTCATTTGACCTGCAGCTTGACAAATCCAACTTCGATATCAGAGATATCATCACACCGACCATCAACACATTTGAGAAAAGGTGCAAGGACAGAGGGATTTTCCTTGACAGCGTATTCCTCACCGACAACACAGTGGTGTACGCCGACAGAACCAAGATACAGCAGGTTATATACAACCTTGTTGACAATGCCATAAAGTTCACACCTGAGGGACGCCAGATCAGAGTTCAGGTGACCGAGAAGGACAACAAGATATTTACAAGCGTCAAGGATGAGGGCGTGGGAATTCCAAAGGATGCCCAGAAGAAGGTATTTGAGAGGTTCTACAAGACGGATCCGAGCCGTGGCAAGGACAAGACCGGAACCGGACTGGGACTGGCCATAACCAAGGAGATCATCAAGGCTCACGGCGAGCAGATCACTCTCACATCCGAGGAGGGCGAGGGAAGCGAATTTATCTTCTCCCTTCCTAAGGAGAAGGATATGCAGGTGCCTATCAAGCCTGTTCACATTGAAGCACATAGCGAAGGACACTCCGAAGCAAATGTGTCATCATCCGGCGTGAAGAGCAATGGCAAATTCAGGATCAAGGACTCATAAATATCATAGAATATTAAAGCCCGGGTATTGCCCCAGAGAATATCTCTGTTGTAATACCCGGGCTCTATTTATTTCACTTTACATTTCTTACCATCTATCCACACGTTTTTCACCTGTGAAACATCTATCGGCTTAGTGAAGTTCAGCTCCATTTTCTGTATGCTGTCGCCATCACCGGTCTTGCCCATTCCATATACTACATCTTTCAGTTTTTTATTGTCTGTCATCTCAAGAATTATATTCTCCAGCGAGTCATCATCGACCGCCGCATTTTCAGCAATGTCAATGGTTATGCCCTTTGTATTTATTGTACATTTTTCTATGCCATCTATGCCGGATACATCCACACTATGTTCCTGCATATCATCCTGAACCTTAAATTGTAATGTCCAAGGGCCATCCACCTCGTCTGCTACATAGGATACCGCGCCATCACTTGATTTATTTTTATTGAACAGGGTAATGCTGTTACATCTCATGGTGATGACATCCCCCACCTTGTATGCATTTTTCTTCTTTAACTTGTATACAATATCAGACATTGTCTGCTTATTCGTGAGCGAGATTCCATCGCCAAATGCTGTGCTGCCCGCATATTCACTGACGATGTTCGCACCGCCTTCTATTATCTGCATCTGGGCTTCAAAGCTCTCATATTTTTCTGTGTCAAAGTCATCGTATGTGACTACCATCGCAATGTTGACCTGATCACCATCCACTGCTACCTTCTTCAGATCAAAGCTTACTTTGGCATCTGACTCAGTTATCACCTTTACGCTGCCCTTATACTCGTTATTTATGTAGCTCTCGTCCACATATTTTGATGGAATAACACTTCCTGTCTCCCTGCTCAGACTATCAAAGAACCATGCCAGCGAGCCGTTCTCTGCTGCATATGTCAGTCCGCCTCCCGACAGGATCAGGACAGCCGCCACTGCCGCTGCCGCCGTCTTCCATCCATGATTTCTTCCAGTTCCCCTCGTCTTCACCTTGTGCCTGAGCCTCTTCACACAGGCATCCTTCTCTTCATCCGACATATCCATGGTCTCAATATCCACATTTACATCGTTCATAACGTCATATACATTTCTGTCTTTTCCGTTTTTCATGATCATTCACCGCCTTTACACTTGTTTCAATCGTCTTCTTGCTCTGGACATTCTGCTGTAGATAGATGATGAAGATACCCCATAATCTTCCGCTATCTCATCTACACACTGATCATCCCAGTAGTACCTCAGAATGATGTCCCTGTCTTCATCCGACAGACCACTCAGCAGCTTTTCCATGCTGTCCGATATCTCATCATTGAGTATCTCCAGCAGGTTGTCATTTGCAAGTTTGTTCTCATAGTCCGCTATGTCTTCCTCCGAACATCTTCTGCTGTATCTCCTCAGATAATCTATGGATCTGAATCTTGCAATTGCCGTTATCCAGCTTCTGAACGAGCCTTTGCTCTCGTCAAATCTGTCTATATTGTTCCATACATCCAGAAACACATCGTCCATGCACTCTTCAATTTCCTCCGGCATGCCCGAAAGATTCTTGTACACAGCGGCTTTCACCTGCCCGCCATATTCCTGAACTACAAACTCCAGAGCTTTTTCATTATGCCGTTTCAGCTTCGATATATAATTGTTCCTGGTTACTATCTCTTTCACCTCCCTGTGTGTTTCTAATATATATTCCGATCAAAATCTGCGTTTTCTTGCAGTAAAAGCGATTTTTTACAAAAAAGCTGCCAGTTTTTTGAATTATACTGACAGCCATCTCTTTAATTATTATATTTGTTATTCATTTCCTTTACAGCCTCACCGATCTGGGCTCTGAGCTCTGTGGGATAAATGACCTCCACCGAGGTTCCATACTGCATTGCCCAGTGTGCCATCGCCTGACGGCTGCACACAAGCCGCACATAAGTTACATCATCCTCAGTCTCCCTGAAGCCTTCGTACTGTCTGGCTATATTTTCATCGACCACATCAAAGTTTCTTCCAAACCAGTCCACCACATCCGATATGGCAGCCTTCCTTACACGCATCACTATGGTCACCGGCTCATCGGCAAACATATAGATATGCTCAGCCATATGCTTTGGAAGGTTGAGTCCATGCTCCATTCCCTTTACCTCTGCGCGGTTCTTCACGGGTCTGTCAACTATCTGGACCTGTGTCATCTTATCCACTCTGTAATTTGACAGATTGTCATACTTGTCATAATTGCAGATGAGATAATACTTTCCATCATTTGCCACCATCTGATATGGGTTGACGATATAAGGCTCCTCACGTCTTGGGTGGAGCTTCTTGTCCTCGCCATAATTATTGTACACAAATGATATCTGTTTCTTCTCAGATATGGCATCGTCTATCATGCCAACATTGAACAGTGTCTGCTTGTTGCTGGTGTGCTCAAGTCCCGGAAGACTGCTCACATGTGTCATCTTATTTGTGAAATAAATATTTGACAGGCCTGCTATCTTGTCTATGAGCTGGCTTGCCTGTCCAGCCGGTATGGTCTTGGAGAACAGGATACTGTCTATCATCATTCGGAGCTCTGCATCGTCAAACTCATGGTTGTAATACCAGTTCGATGTCAGGATCTCCTTCGTTCCATCCTTCTTCTCCCTCTCCGTCTCGGTGTACTCAATGTCATAGCCATAATCCACCAGACAGTTGAGGTTTGCCTTTACGGATTTTCTGTCCACAGTTATATCATAGTCCTCTTTGAGCTTCGCAATGATATCCTTCTGATCCATGGTGTGGTCACAGTCCGTGTATTTCTTCAGTATGTCCAGAATGCATATGTTAAGCATCTTTTTTCCACTTGTAGGATACGCCATGTATATTCCCCCTCTATCACTACATGTCCCAACTTAATCTATGTAAATTTCCTGCTTCCTCAAGCCCCGGGAAATCATTCTGTCTGAGTGCCTCATAGAGCACTATTGCCACAGAGTTACCCAGATTCAGTGAACGGATATCCGGGAACATTGGAATTCTGATGGATGTATCCTTATAATCAACCAGAATCTCCTCAGGTATACCCGCACTCTCCTTGCCAAACATGATGTATGCATCATCCTCAAACTTCACATCTGTATATTTCTTCCTGGCCTTAGTCGTCGCCATGTATATCTTTGCTCCAGGATTCTTTGCAAGGAAATCCTCGAAATTCACGTACGTTGTCACATCCAGCTTGTCCCAGTAATCAAGTCCGGCACGCTTCAACTGTTTCTCGTTTATCTGGAAACCCAGCGGCTCTATGAGATGCAGTCTTGCTCCTGCTGCCACACATGTTCTTCCTATGTTGCCTGTATTTGCCGGGATCTCCGGCTCGTGTAATACTATATTTAGCATTTTGCTCCTCCTATAAATACCTTGGCGGTGTGAGGAATCTCCTCTCGTCATCGTGCACCACAACTCTGTCACTGCTTTCTGTCAGATGTCCTATGACTGATGCCTCATATCCTGCCTCGTAGAGCTTATCAGCCAGCAATTTTCCATCCGGAACTACGAAGAGCGCAGAGCCACAACCGTCTATCATATACGGGTTATCCCCGGTGTGTTCACATATCTCTATCGTCTCCTGAAGTATCGGTATATTATCATGACATACTTCAAGCCCGCACTTCAGCGCATCTCCCATCTCCCAGAGAGCCGCAAATACACCACCTCTTGATATATCGTGTGAATATATGCAGCCATGGTCAAATGCTATGTCAACCTGACCGCCAAGCAGTATAAGCTGCTCGAGCTGCTCCACAGGTCTCAGATAGCTCTCCGAATACCTCTCAAAAAGCTCCTTCTGGTTGTCATAGTAGAGCTGCAAAGTTCCCCCAACGCCGGTCTGTCCGCACATGACAATGTCCATACCAGCCAGTTTTTTCGGCCTGCATGAGCCTGGCTCTGCATGTCCTTCTCCATGCCCTGTATGCACCTGACTTTCATGAACGCTCTGTATCTCCCGCGTACATTTGCCCTGTCCTGCACGTCTTCCCATCATTGTCATACTTATAATCGGTTCGGCAACAGCACTGTTCACCTCAGTATGTCCCGTCACTATATCAACGCCATACTCCGCGCATATGCCCGCAAACTTTCTGAGAAGCTTCTTCATGCGGCGTTCATCATCATCAGGCATAACTATGGTATCAGTTGCCACCCATGGCATATATCCGCCTATCCTTACACTGTTGTAAAGTCTTGCTATATCAAGTCTAAGGCCCATATATCCGCAGTCACTGCACACACCAGTCGCAACATTCACTCTTTCCGCTGCGCCGGTGTCTCCGCTGCCCCCATCACGCAACAAGAGCCGGGCATAGTCATCTCCTATTCCGGCTCTCGTCACATCGTCGTGGACAGTACGTGGCAGACTCTTAAGTATCGATCGCACCGTCTGGTGCTCTCCAAACTTTCCTCTCATATCTACTCTCCAATTCGACCTGTTTTCCTATTAGAATGCTGAAACTAAAAGTGTAACAACCATAGCGATACACAGAACCACAACTATGATTCTGGATACCAGTGTCTTACCCTTCTTGCTGCTGAGATCTATCATCTTCCCACA
>CAVCCL010000227.1:0-4929 GCA_963600665.1 Bifidobacterium catenulatum
CACCATATATCATCAGCCAGTCCCCTCCGCCATAGCAAAAGCAGCCCAATATTCCGCATATCATAGCCAAAGCCAATGTCTTTTTGTCAACTTTGTTCTCCATATTAATTCCTCCCATTTCCTTTGTATAGCACTGTATCATGCTTACATTGACAGCCTCTTTTGTCAGTGCTAGTATCTGTATTAGTTAGCTATATCTAACAAAATATATTTTATCATATGTACAAACAATTGGGGGAATATTTCTATGAAAGTTTACGAATTCGGGGATAAAAATAAACCGAGCATCATGCTCTTTCCTGGCACCTGCTGCTATTGGAAAACCAACTTTGGACACGTTCTTGATGGACTTCAGGAGCACTTTCACACTTTGGTTGTCAGCTACAGCGGATTTGACGATACGGAGAATTCTACATTTATCTCAGAGATTGACGAGGTTCAGAAGATTGAGAACTATATCAAGGATAAGCTTGACGGAAAACTGTTTGCAGCATACGGCTGTTCCCTCGGAGGTTCATTTGTCTCTCTCCTGATCGGACGTCAGAATATACATATAGATCACGGAATCATTGGTTCAAGCGACATGGATCAGGCGCCCAAGTGGCTTGCAAAGCTTGAGACAGCGATCATGATGCCTATGTTCTATCCTTTTATCACCGGGCAGGAAAGCGGACTTCTGAAAAAAGTATTTGAGAAGAAAATGAACGAGGGAAATGACAGTTCTGAATATATGAAGAGATTCATGGAGCTTATGGGCAAGGGAAGTGGAATAGACTTTTCATTCATATCCAAGGAGTCCATGAAGAATCAGTTCTGCACCGACCTGTACACAAGCGTCGGTGAACACATAAGCGTACCCGGAACGACTATCCACGTATTCTACGCCAAGAAAATGGGCGAGAAATATCTTGAGCGCTACAGGAAGTGCTTCGCCAATCCGGATATCTGTGAATTTGATCTGCAGCACGAAGAACTGCTGCTTGACGCTGACCGCTGGGTTCATGAGGTCTGCAGGGTGTGCGGCATAAACTGATCTGCTCCTATTTTATTTTACGTCCTATGGTCATCAACCATCTATGTGTAAAACAGATTTCACCATGTTTATAATATGGTGAAAATCCTGTTTTGCGATTCCCTTCTATATCAGCAACCATATATGAATTTATCTGTCTCCTTATTTCCTCCGGTGTTTTTGTGAGGTCAAGCCAGTTTGTCAGATTCTGTTCCATGTCTCGACTCTCACTCACTTCTATTGTATACCCATTTCTGACAAACAGGTCACACATTTCCTGCCTGCTCAGTATCTTTACATGTGACGGATCTCTCATTGTCTCTATCTCATCCTCGAATGTCCTGACTCCTTCATTTGCACATTCCAGATCTATGAGCACCAATTTTCCGCCTCTCTTTAGCACTCTGCTCATCTCTGCAAACACGATCTCAGGATCTGGAATATGATGAAATGCCAGTCTGGAAAAAACTATATCAAAACTCTCATCCGGGAATGGAAGTTCCTCACCATATCCCTTTACGAACTCAATATTAGTGAGCCCAGCCTTTTCTGCGGCGCTTTTGCCAACCTGTAGCATGGCTGTTGTCGCATCCAGACATACAACTCTCTGTACCAATGGTGCAAATGCTCTGCCACACACACATGTCCCGGCAGCCACCTCCAGCACGCTATCCGTCTCACACGGGGCTAGCTGGCAAATGGTATATTCAAGATATTCCTCATCTGTAAAGCTGTGCCTATCACTCTCAAAATCATCTATTTGAATCTCAAATGATTTATTTACAATATCTATGTTATCTGGTCTCATAGCGCAGTTCCTTTCTTCGGTCTGAACAGGCCTTTCATATCAGTTCTCTCTATCTCCTGCAACTTGATCTTCTTGTCTATCCCACCTGCATAACCGGTCAGACTTCCATTTGTACCGACTACTCTGTGACACGGGATAATGATGGATATTGGATTGTGACCAACAGCACCACCAACCGCCTGAGCCGACATTCTGGAGCATCCATTTTTACTTGCCAGAATTCCTGCTATCTCCCCATATGTCATCGTCTGTCCATAAGGAATTGTGAGCAAAATATTCCATACTGACTTACGAAAGTCTGAGCCTATCATATGTAATGGCGGAGTAAAATCTGGAATCTCACCCTCGAAATAAATGTCAAGCCATCTCTCGGTCTGATGGATAGCATCATTCTCACTGTCCATACTCTGATTACCACTACAGATTTCCGGAAAATCATCGCCAAGCACATCTGCATAATATTTCTGGTTCTCAAACCATACTCCGATAAGCCCACTGGCGTCTGCTGCCAACAATATACCGCCAAGTGGCGATGAGTAATTTTTTGTATATATCATTGCATCACCTCTTTCATGCATCGAAATAATCATTTGAATCTGATGGAGCATAGGTTCTATCTGAATCTGTATAAGAACGTATCTCTGAGCAAACTGTTATCCTGTAACTTTCAAATAGCTTTTCCCTGCCCTCTTTCTGAGACATGCGGTGCTGCATTACATTCCTCCATCGTTTTACCGCGTCCTCATCCTTCCACACGTTCATTGAAAGAAGTTTTCCCTCTTCATTTATGCTTGTAAATCTTTCGGCACTTATAAATCCCTCAAATCCAGACAATAATGGCTTGAGCATAGCTGCCAGATCCAGATATTTCTGCATTCCCTCTTTTGTTGGTTTTACCTCGAACAATACTACAATATTTGCCATCTTATTTTCCTCCTATAGTCATTTATAATCTTGCTCTCTTATTATTTTTTCTTCTTTATTGCGTAATCCCGCATTTCCGGGATCGCGCTGCCAGCAACAGCCCACAGATACAGACTCGCCACGCTGCAGTAAGGGCTGAATCTCCTCCTGTATCTCTCAAACAGCTTGCGGTCTATCTTCCTGTGATGATATGTCATCCGAAGTCCCCTCTGTATCGCCAGATCATCGAAACTGAATATGTCCGGGCGCTGCAGACAGAAAAGCAATATCATCTCCGCCGTCCATACTCCTATCCCTTTCAACGACACAAGAGCTTTTATCGCATCCTCATCTGACATATGTGATACGACCTCCAGGTCAAATGTTCCTTCTTTTACTTTACCGGCAAAATCCTTGATATATTCAGCCTTACGAAATGTCATGCCAAGCGACTGCAGTTGTTCCACGGTAGCATCTGAGATTGTGTCTGCATTTACCTCCCCCAGATTTGTTCTCATTCTTCCCCATATGGTTGCCTGGGCTTTCGTTGAGATCTGCTGTCCTATGATATGATGGACAACTGATGAGAACAGATCTGTATCTGTCTCTCTGTATATATGACCTATCTTGTCTATGATCTCACCAAGCGTTTTATCCTTGCTTTTCAGATATACTATCTCCTCGTCTCCATACTCAAAATACAAATGTATCACCTCCAGTCATCTGAATTTTGTTAATTGACATTCTCCCGTCTCTGTTTTATCATTTTATCACCATATAACTAATGGTACTATCAATATAAGTTCAGAAATTATCATAATATACCCATATTTTGTTTTTGCTGCAAACAGATCAACCAAAATTTGATTTAATATCATTTGTAAATATAAGGGGAGAACTGACAAAACATGAATTCATATAAAGAAAAATATGTCAATTCCATAAATCTGAACATAGACACAGACTTTCCGTATCTCGTGCTGAATGTCACCGGAGATAATATATACCCAAGGAATCCCGGTTTTCAGATCATGCACTGGCATGAGGATCTGCAATTTATCTACGTGATCACCGGGACAATTCTCGTATACACACTTGATGAGACAACATGTATATCCGCAGGAGAGGCTATGTTCATAAACAAAGATGTGATCCACTATGTAAAGCAAACTGAAGGATGTAAATATAAAAGTTTTCTCTTTCCCGCCAGTTTTCTGGGATTTTATACAGGCTGTCCCGCCAGAAACAATGTTGACAGTATCATATCAAACGAACAACTGTCTACATTTCATTTTGTTCCATCCATCATGTGGCACAAGTCCGTTATAACTCACCTTCATGAATTATGTGTACTTGAAGAAAATAAGGATGAGTTTTACAACTATGCAGTCATGGTGCATCTGACTTCAATATGGCTTACTATCATAAAAAATATAGCGATACCCTCTCCCAAAGGAGAAAGCATCGCTAATTCACGTATGCATCAAATTCTAAGATTTATTGAAGAACACTATTCCGAGGACATTTCTCTGGCCGACCTGGCTTCCAGTGCCCATATCAGCAGATCCGAGTGTGCTCGTTGTTTCAAGCTAAGCCTTGACACCACACCATACAAATATCTGATGGAATTCCGCCTGTCAAAGGCAGCGCAGCTTTTAAAACAGACCGACTCTCCTGTCGGAGATATCGCGGCAGATGTAGGTTTTCATCAAGTGAGCCACTTTGGCAAATGTTTCAGAGAAAAGACCGGATATACACCTAGGGAGTATAGAAAATTCTGTAATTTTTAAATATAGGTTAACACCTACCTCTTCGATTGGTTCTTTATTGTCAACCAAAAGGATATTGTTACTGCTCACCCCCAATGACGGTATCGCAATCACCTCCATTGATCCGCTATAAAGTGGTACTTCTTGATTCTTCTTTTCTCGATTTCTCTGCTTGCTTTTATATAATTTTTTGAAATACTTAATCTATAATATTACCAATTGTCTTAATGTAATATACTCTTGCCCCAAACACTTTATCACATTCTCTTGGTAACTTAGGATGTATGTCATATATCATCACTGTACTCTTACCATTATACCATGTACGATATCGGATATTAATATTGAACCATTATTATTTTTTTACAATTAATTTTTAAACTCACCTGAATTTGATTCAATCTTATCCAACAAACTAGTCAATTGAAATAAATCCC
>CAVCCL010000228.1:0-5348 GCA_963600665.1 Bifidobacterium catenulatum
ACTTACGCCTAACTCTCCTTGTAGCTTTTTAATATTTTAAATTCTTAATTTTTGTTAATCAAATCATTAAATAACTACACCAACTTGCTTTCTTGTATACAATATCTGAAGATTACAAGAATAAAGAATGCTGTAATAATCTCTGTCATCACGCACCATAAACAATTCTTTTGCAAAATAACTTGCATTTTTGTATAATTCGCGACTTTTTCCAGGCTATTGACTTGTCTTTTTTCATCTGTTAAAGTGCCGGTTATCAGATATGCATATCTTATTGTTTTATATCTATCAAACCCATTTTTCTGGTTAGAAATTCAAATTTACGGAGGTAGTATGCCTATGGCAGATAAAACTAAGATAAGCAGTCTGTTCCCAAAATCAGACAGAGCAGTTGTTATACATAATCTACATAATGACCCTACACTATCTATACGATTCAGAACGCTCTCGGGAGTGCTAAAGGAACGGTTAATTGATTTCCTATGTGGGGCGAAAACTCTCCCACTCACATATGATCCTTTTTTCAAAAAACTATTTAATCCGGATATTCACCCTGAACGTCTTGAAAGTTTTATAAGCAGCGTTCTCAAGAAAAAAGTTAAAATAAAATGCGTTCTATCGCAGGAAGACAGCCAGCTTCAAGGAGCCACTTTGCTAATACTTGACATTGTAGTTGAGCTTGAAGATGGATCCATAGCCAATGTTGAAATCCAGAAAATATCATATCTTTTTCCAGCCCAGAGAATGTCATGTTATTCTGCCGACTTATTGCTACGGCAATATACGAGGGTTAAAAGTGAGAAAGGAAAAGGCTTCACCTACAACGATCTGAAAAAAGTATATACGATCATCATATTCGAAGACAGCCCTGCCGAGCTGAAAAAAGATGCTATAAAGGACTCTTACATCCATTTCGGACGTGTTACATTTGACACCAAAATCCAGTTGGATATGCTACAGGAATTCTACCTGATTCCGCTTGACGTATTTCAAAAAAGCTACTATCCTAAATCTATAAAAGAGCGTAATGAACTAAACGGATGGCTTGCCCTACTATCCACTGACAGTGTCAGTAAACTCGATGAACTTGTTGCTGACTACCCTTACCTTGAGAGCATAATTGCTGATATGGCAGGCTATCTGGCTAAGCCAGAGGAGGTAATCGGTATGTTTTCAGATGCACTTAGAATACTAGACGAGAATACAGCCCACTATATGATAGAGATTAAAGATAAAGAGATTGCTGAAATGAAGAATCAGCTTGCTGAGAAGGACGATCAACTTGCCGAAAAAGACGATCAGCTTGCCGAAAAAGACGATCAACTTGCTGAGAAGGATGCTCTAATAGCTAATCTCAGGGCTCAGCTTAAGAAGTAGCAATTCATTCATCTCATTACCTGTATAAACAAAAGACAGAACCTGTCAGCTTCCTACTGATCGGTTCTGTCTTTTTCATCTTCCATCTCCTGGCGATTCTTCTCTCTGATATATTGAATCGCCTCTTTCACAGCGGCTTCTTCCTCATCCTTTGCTATCTTCTTGGCATAAGATACGGTTTTCACCAGATTAACTATGAGAATAATTGCAAGCGGCACAAGGATGATAGGTACAAATATAAGAGGATTGGATACCAGCCTCACAAGCTTGCCAAGAAACAGAGATGACCACACCACTTTGCCAAGGAGGTCCCTTGAATCCACATCGTAACGATCGACCACATTATTTGCATCGCCCTTGGTAACATATCTGTAATTGTCTCCGTCACTTTCAATCGAAACAACCCTGTGGGTATTTACCGCACCAGAGAGAGCCGGGTCCGACGAGTAAAATGATATAACATCCCCCTCCTGTATGGCTGAAGGTGCAACGCTCTTTACTACTATCAGCGAATCCACTTCATATGTCGGAGCCATGCTTCCCGTAGTAACCCGGAGAGCCATATATCCGGCTATATTCGGTGTCTTGCCCGGCTTAGTCATCACCACTATGAGCAATACAAATACCGCTGCCACAATGACAATGACCGAAAGCACATTTATGATGGTGTATAATGTCTTTTTTATCAGTGGTTTCATCAAATCAAATCCTTACTTGTTATCATCATGTTTTGATGATGAATCTCCAGAGACTTTACGCTCCTTTCGCTCCTCAAGAGAACGTCTTATATAATGACTGAGACTATTGGCCTCCGCCTTTGCCAGAGCCTTCTGCTCACGCTTCGCATACTGCTCGGCCTCTTTACGAGCCTGCTCAACCTGTTCACTTGCTGTCTTCTGGGCTTCATCAATCTGCGCCGCTGCATTTTTCTGTGCCTCTGCTACCTGGTTTGCTGCCTCAGCCTGAATTCTTGCGATTGTCTCGGCCATTTCCTTCTTCATAGCCTCTACGGCAGCATCTGCCTCGGCCCGGGCAGACTGTACCTTCGCGTCGGCGTCTGCCTCCGCTGTAATTCTTGCTTCACTGGCAGCTTGTGCCTCTGCCTCACTGGCCTCTGCACGTTTCTGAGCAGCTTCCATACGCTGCCTGAAATCAGCAGCAGTCTTCTCAGCTTCTGCCTTGTTATTCTGTGCTTCCGCAACCACCCTTTCAGCTTCCACTCTTGTATCTGCAACAGTCTTGTCAGCCTCAGCCTTAATATCAGCAATCGTCTGTTCCGCCTCAATTCTCACCGCCGTAACTAGCTTCTCTGCCTCAGTTTTAGCTTCCGCAATCTCTTCCGCAGCTATCTTGTGGGCTCTGTCTATATCTTCGGCGGCCTGAGCCTTGACGCCTGCAATCTCTGTCTCAGCCTTCTGCGTTATCTCTGCTATCTGCATCTCAGCCTCAGCCTGAGCCTGAGCCACTTTCTCTGCAGCATTCTTCTGAGCTTCAGACACAGCAGATTTTTTCTCCTGCTCAGCAATCTCTATAGCTGATAATTTCTCATTCTCAGCTTTCGCAACTGCCTGCTTCATCTCAGCCTGAACATTTGCAACAACTTCATCCATCTCGGCCTGAACAGCTTCGACGGCCTTCTTTGCCTCTGCCTGGGCTGTCTCTATAGCCGCCCTTGCATCTGCATCAGCCTGGGTTGCCGCATCTTTTGTCTCCTGATGTGCTTTCTGCTCGTCCGCAAGCTGCTGCATGTAGGAGTTTCTCTCTTCCTCCATCCTGGCATTCATGTCAGACATTTGCTGGAGCTGCTCGTTCAGGGAATCGATCTGCCACTGCATATCTGACATGGAGAACTGCATCTCCGAAACTGTCTGTTCCAGATCCTGAGTGTGCTGTTTCTCCTGCTCAAGGGCCGCCTCTGCGTCAAGCTGTGCCTGGGTGACCTCCTCAACAAATACCTTTCTAATCTCCACATCAGGGATATTGGGATCATCTACGATCTCTTCCTTGATCTCCTTTATGAACTTCGGCTTTACAGGCTCCTTCTTTTCCACTGCGATCTCATGCATCTTGCGCGGATCAGATTCCAGAAGACTCTTGAAAACCGTATAGTTGGTGATCATATTTATATACATCTGTAAGAGGTACTCTTCATCGAATTCCATAGCGGAATCCTGCTCCTCTATACTGAAACCGACCTCTTCATAGCTCTCTATAAACTGCCACAGCTTATAGCAGGCACGATAGTCGGGATCTTTCATCATAAGATTTGTTCTCTGGATAGGACTGTGTACCTTGGCACAGCCATTCATGATCTCACAGAACGAACTCTGCCTGAGAACTCTGGACATACGGCGCACACGATCGATCCTTTTGAAGACGCTCATATTGTCCGTGTCATTTTCCACAAGGCTCTGCTTGTTCTTGACAGTCATCTCCACCTTGTAGGATATCTGCTCATAGGCATCATCCACCTTGCTCTCCATGCTCATGACATTACAGGTCTCATCCCCTGTCGCCCAGAAGATGACATCCGTACGTTTATCAACAAATGCAAAGAGACGCTGTATAAGATGATAGACAAATCTGTTCTCGTACAGATCATAGCTCTCCTCGGTTGTGACATTTAGGATCTTGGTAGGCTGCATCTCGCCGGCTGCATTTGTGGCTATGAACTGTGTGTTCTGGCTGAGATGCCGCACACTGTCGGCACTGATCTTCCTGGCCAGAGCAACCGGAACGACCTCCTCCTTGGTGGCGATGAACCTTCTAGGCTTGTCAACTATCTTAAATATAGATTCTATTCCCTCCTCGACCACCGTCAGCCAAGTCTCGTCAACAACCTTGTGAAGGACTCTGTTCACCTGCTGAAGCTTATTATCTCCAGCCTGTATCATCTCGAACATATACTGAAAATATCTGTCATCAATAAGCGCTTCCTCAACGCTTCCTGTATACTTGGCATACAGATCCTCTATAGTAATGTCGTCAACCGGATAGTCAGAATCATCCTCAGGATCACCGTAATCCGAAGCCCAGTCATCCGGGCTTGGCACTCCGTCCATATCGCCACTGTCCCACACGTCCGGGCTTGGTACGCCGTCCATATCGCCACTGTCCCATGCGTCCGGGCTTGGTACGCCATCCATATCGCCACTGTCCCATGCGTCCGGGCTAGGCACTCCGTCCATATCCGCATTATCCCATGCGTCTGGGCTAGGCACTCCGTCCATATCCGCATTGTCCCATGCGTCTGGGCTCGGTACGCCATCCATATCGCCACTGTCCCATGCGTCTGGACTTGGCACTCCGTCCATATCGCCACTGTCCCACGCATCCGGGCTTAGTACTCCGTCCATATCCGCATTATCCCGTGCATCCGGACTTGGCACTCCGTCCATATCGCCACTGTCCCATGCGTCTGGACTTGGCACTCCATCTGGAATGTTCATGTTGCCATTATCTTCCTCTGTTGTCACATCCGAAACTGTATTATTTTTTATCTCTTCCGCCATATCTGGAATTTCTGGTCTATCTGCCATACATTTTCTCCTGCCTCATATTCAACAAATAAAATTTACTACTTTCAGCAAAAACATCTCATTATCAATACATATTCTGAATACGTCTCAGGTAATCCTTACTGTCATTCATTCCCTCAGTTCCAAATGTCTTCTCTATGTAGCTGATAAGTCCTGTGATCTCATCACGCACAAATGTTATGTTCAAGCTCTCGAACTTCTTCAGAACCGTTCTGGCAACTATGTAATCCATGGCGTCAAGCTCCGTGCCACCACAGGCAACATATACAGGTATGAAATCATACATGTGCTTCACAATACGGTTTCCAAATGACAGCTTGAAACGTGTCTGCAGATATTTGTCCAGCTTCTGTATATTCTCCATCATCTCAGGGCTGATAGGGTGCTCCACCTTCGCCTTCTGGAACATGTACAGCACCTTCTGTACATGTT
>CAVCCL010000229.1:0-6110 GCA_963600665.1 Bifidobacterium catenulatum
GTCATATGGTTATTTGCTGTTCCTATGATACTGGGACAGATCGCACAGCAGTTATACAGTTTTACAGACTCAGCCATCGTAGGCAACTACGTAAGCTCACAAGCCCTTGCCGCGGTTGGTGCAACCTCAGTCATATCGAATATGATAATAGGCTTCCTCAACAGCGGGACCATGGGCCTCGCCATCCCGATCGCCAAATATTACGGTGCAAAGGACTATCACAATATGAGAAGATGCATCGGAGCTTCGGCCATCATGACCCTGCTGGCATCCGTTGTCCTGACGGTTCTGAGTCTCATATTTATAAGACCTATCCTAGTACTCCTCAAGACACCGGACGACATACTGGATATGGCAGCAAGCTACGTTATAATCATAATCGTGGGAATCATATTCTGTTCATTATATAATCTGTGCGCCAACATACTGCGTGCAGTCGGAGACAGCAAGACACCGCTCATATTCCTCGGTATATCAGTTGTACTCAATATCGTTCTGGATCTTCTGTTTATAAGAACATTTGACATGGGAGTACGGGGTGCAGCCATTGCCACAGATATATCACAGGCGCTGGCGGGCATACTTGCTCTGATCTATATACTTGTGAAGGCTAAGCATCTGATCCCGGAGAAGGGTGAGTATTCCGTAGAGAAGAGCGACCGGTCAGACCTCATACAGTCAGCCCTTGCCATGGGATTTATGAGCTGTATAGTGAACATAGGTACAGTCATACTCCAGAGAGCCATCAACGGACTCGGAACTGATATAGTAACCGCCCACACAGCGGCAAGAAAGATATTTGATATCCTCATGTTCATGTTATATATAGTAGGAAATGCCGTGACGACATATGTAAGCCAGAATATGGGCGCAGGCAAATACGACCGAGTCCACCAGGGTGTGAGGGCTGCGATCATCATAAACACGATCATAACCACTGTCATGATCATATTCGGCTGGCTCTTAAGCCCTGCACTTATAAAGCTGGTTGCCGGTACATCCGCCAGCGCCATCATAGATCCGGCCGTAAGATACGTAAGGATCGGTGTTACTTGTTTCTATGTACTTGGACCTCTGTTCGTCCTGAGATGTGCAATGCAGGGAATGGGCCGTAAGATCGTTCCGGTTATGTCATCTACTATAGAGCTGATCGGCAAGGTACTTGCGGTTATGATCCTCACGCCAAGACTTGGATATCTGGGTGTCACCATCACAGAGCCTATCATCTGGTTCTGCTGTACACTGATGCTCTCCATAATGTATCTCACAACCCCTGTGGAAAAGCTGGTTGAGAAGAGACGCACTGCAAACTGATATTGAATACAAATATAAACAAACAAATAAAGACCCACTGCCGGCGACCTTCATCACCGCCGACAGTGGGGCTCTTTGTATGGCTGAAAATGAGTATTACTTCTTATCCTTCTTGATAACGATATAGCCTGCACCAGCCATGATAAGTGATGCTATCATTATCGCAAACATTGCGTCTACAGGTGACTTATCTCCTGTATTTACCACGTTCTGTCCATTTCCACCTGTGCTTCCATCAGTTGTTGCTGCTGTGGTCGCCTCGGTTGTCTTGTCGTCATTGCCAGGCTTCTCAGTTGTTGGAGCCTCGGTAGTCTGATCCTCTGTGGTTGGGTTCTCAGTTGTGGCATCGTTCTTGCCTGGATCCTCTGTAGTTGGATCGTCCTTGCCTGGATCTGCCGCATCCTTCTTAACCAGTGACTTATCTGTTATGATAAGACCATTCTTGTCCACAGGGTTCTTCTTGAGCATATCATCTGTAAGCTCTACTGCCTGGATTCCATCGAAGTAGATAGTTGAATCAACTGTCCACTTGCCTGTGTGATCCTCAGGCACGATTGAGTTGCACCATACAGCGAACTTAACTATATCTGATGTATCGAGTGTTCCACCCTTCTTGCCCTTGAATGAGCTGAATGGAATAGTCACATACTGTGCCTTTGTTCCCTTGACGAAATCTGTGAGGTATACCTCAAACTCCTCGCCACTTCCATCTGTGAGCTGGATTACAAGCTTCTGTCCCATGCCATCCGGCTGAACCCACATCTCCAGTGCATTGTACTTGAAGAAATCATTGCTTGTGAGCTCTGACTTGATTCTTCCTGTCCATACCTCTGATCCATTTGTCTCGAGCTTATACTTGAATGCTCCGCCGTATGTACCGCCGTTCTTGTGTGTCTTGTCAAGAACGAAGCTTGAGCTGCATCCTGCTGCTGAGTTGGATGTGTATGTGGAATCCAGAAGTCCGTCGCTTCCTGAATAGTACTCGAAGTCCTCGATCACATTTGCAGGAGCCTTATCCTTGTTTTTTCCAAGGCTTATGTTTGAAAGCTGCGCAAGCTGCTTGCCGTCTGCCATAAGTGTGATTGTCGCCGTGTCTGTCTTGCCGAGCTTGCTCAGTATCTTGTCTGAGAGCTCTGCTGTGTACAATGTTGATTCAGAGCCCGCTGCCGCTATAGCCGCACCTGCTGTTGCTGTGAGAGTTTCCTCAACACCTGTGTCAGGATTGTTGATAACGAACTGAACCTTTGACGCATTCTTGACGCCGGCCTTGAGTGTTGCAGCTTCAAGGATGGTATCTCTGTCAAATGGATATACCATGTAACCCATCTGGTTAGTGTATGTATTTGCAGAAACTCCTGCAAGGGTTCCCATGTTGCTGTAGAATCCTGTGTCTCCACCGAATATTGATGAGTCGTCATTGTAGTACTTAATGAAGTCGTTGATGAGCTCCTGTCCATGTGTAGCATCATACTTATATGGTACATAGAAGTTGCTGTCTCCGAAGTTTGCCCATACAAGGTAGTATGGCATGTTGTTCTTCTTCGCAATGTCACTGACTTCCTGATACCAGTTCTTGCCTGAAGCCTCTGTTCCAACAGGGTTGCCCTTTACAAGAAGTCCCTCGTTGTCAGAACCGTCCTTCTTCATAACTCTGACACCGCACTCAGCGATGGCTGGTATCTTACCTCTCTTCGCAGCTATGGATGACACGATACCGCATGTTGTGTCAAGACTGTCGAAGAATGAGTTGTCTGCCGAAGCAGGGTATGAATTGTAATCGTTGTAGTAGTCAAATGCAAGGATGTCTACATACTCATCACCTGGATAGTATGACATGTAAGCTGCCTCTGATGTGAGAGGGCCGTTTGGTGAGTATACCCAGAGAAGGTTGTGTACACCGCTCTGCTCCATGTAATCCTTGGTATATCTGTAGAGAGACTTGTATGTCTCTGCCGTGTTCATTGATCCCCACCAGAACCAGCTTCCTGTGTTCTCGTGAAATGGTCTGATCATGATAGGTATTCCGGCAGCCTGAAGCTGTGATGCGTAGTCTGCGATCACATCAAGGTAAGCTGTAAATACCTTATTATATTCTCCACCTGGGAGAATCTGCTTTACTATGTCATTTGACAGATCCTTGGACTCTGAGAAATCACATCCGTAGAAGCTGTATGTTCCATCAGAGTTCTTCACTATCTTGGAATTGGAGAAGTTTGGCATATGCATCGACAGTGACACGATCGCGCCATTTGCCGCTGCTGTCTTGCTGTATGCCACTGAGTTTGCCAGTGCTGAAGCTGCGTCTGAACCACCTGCCTCTGAGCCTGTAACTGCCAGTGAGTCAATTCCAAACACACCGCTGACCTGTCCGGTCACGTCATATACATCACCGAGTGATGCCTGTGGGTTTACACTTCTGCTGACGTCATTCTGATGTCCGAACAGAACCTGATCACTGTTCATAAGTGCATTCAGGTATGCTGCAAGTGCCTTTGCGCTGTCCGCTGCATTTGCATCACTTACATTCACTGATGCAGGCATCTTGGACAGATCTGCCGGAGAACCTGCGCCCGGCTTCTCTGTGATCTCAACGAAATCCTTTGTTGTGTCAGCCTGTGACAGAACCAGGTTGTCAAGATATACATCGCCCTTGAAGCTTGTCTGGTATCCTATAAGTCCTATTGTCACGTCTGTGAGCGGTTTATCTGTCGGAGTAAATCCCATTGTAACTGTAACCTTCTTCAATCCACCGCCGATATCCTCTGCCTCGCTGTCATCGATGGTAGTATCCTTATTGATTATTCCATTTGCAAAGAACTTGATCTTGCTTCCTTTGAGCTTGGATGGGTAAATGAAATCCACGCTGAGCTGGTTGTACTGGCTCACATCCATAGCCTCTGTCGGAACACACTTGACCTTTGCCTCGCTCCATGTGGAGGTGGAGTCTGCTGAGTAGTCAAGAGATACCTTAAGTCGCTCATTTGCACTGTCATATGATATGTCAGGTATGGCAGTGCCGGCCTTGTTGGATGCATCACCGTGCTTGTAAGCGTATCCGGCCTCTGTGCTCCACTTGCCATAATCCTCAACCGATGAGAGATCTGAGATGACAGCAGGGTCTCTCTGCTCAAGCTCGCCATTGCTCTCCTTGACATCGATAACCTTGACATTGCTTATGGTTATCTTGCCGGCATATGCTGAGTTTGAATTGTACTGGAATACGATCTCCTGTACATTTCCCACCTCTGATATGTCAAATGCAAATGACACATCGCACTTGCCGTCTACAAAGTTCTCAGCCTTCAGGAATGGGTAATCGCCTGACTTGGCATAATCCCAACTGTCTCCTGTCTTCATGGCACACGCAAGCTGGATGGCGTTGTATGAACCATCTGCTGCCTCTGCCCCGTCAAGACCTGCTGCGTCCGCATCAAGTGTGACTGTAGCTGTGAGCTTTGCCTTTGTTCCTACCTTGACATCAGTTATTGCTGGAAGATCTGGATAGCTTCCTGTATCATTGCTTGCAAATGCCTTGTCTGACCACTTTGCATCGCTTGCTGTGTCGAACACAAGGCTTGCATCTGCAAAGTTTCCAGCCTCGGTCTCTGATGTTGTCGGCTTCTTGCCGCTGTCGACCTTGTCAACTGCAACGCCGCCGATAAGCACCTTTCCTGTAAATGCTGAGTTGGCATTGTACTGGAATACGATCTCCTGTACATCTCCCTCTGCGGCTCCGTTGAAGTTGAACTCTACGCTACATTTGCCGTCTGTAAAGTTCTCAGCCTTCAGGAACGGATAATCGTCTGACTTCGCATACTTCCAGCTATCGCCTGTCTTGATCGCACATGCAAGCTGGATGGCATTGTATGTACCGTCTGAAGCCTCTGCTCCGTCAAGAGCAGATATATCGCCGTCAATTGATACAGTCGCTGTAAGCTTTACCTTCTCTCCAACTGTTGCTCCTTCTATTCTTGCCATGTCAGCATATGTAGCAGAGTCATTGCTGGCATAAGCCTTGTCCTTCCATGTCTTATCTGAAGTAGCGTCAAATGCGAGAACTGCATCTGAACTGCTCCATACAGTATTGTCTGTGATCGAAGGTGCTGCCACTCCTGTCACATTTCCTGTTGCTGATGATCCGCCGCCTGGCTCTTCTCCACCGTCAGGCTCCTCTCCTGAATCATCACTCTGAATCTCTACATCAGATATTGCTATTGTTCCAGTATATGCAGAGTTGGAATTGTACTGGAATATTATCTCAGACACAGCTCCTGTATCCTCCACATCAAATGCAAATGATACCTGAGTCTTGCCATCTGTAAAATTCTCTGTCTTTAGAAATGGATAGTCTTCTGACTTGACATATGACCATGCATCTCCTGTCTTGATCGCACATGAAAGCTGGATCGCATTGTATGAGCCATCTGCAGCCTCAGCTCCATCAAGTCCTGAAAAATCACCATTAAGTGTCACATTCGCTGTGAGCACAGCCTTTTTACCCACTGATACATCATCGATTCTGCCCAGCTCCGGATATGTACCTGTATCATTGCTGGCATATACCTTATCTGACCACTTTGCATCAACCGCAGTGTCAAATACAAATGTGTCTGAAGTTATGCTCCAAGCCGTTTCCGCAGACGGCTCTGCCGCACCAACTGAGACAACTGCCCCTGCGCTTCCCCAGAATGAGCCAACCATCGCAACTGCGCACGTCACAGCAACAAGTCTTGTTCTAAATCTCACCATATTTCCTTTCCCTTTCTGTTTTTGTGACATTCCTCCACTTTTTACAC
>CAVCCL010000230.1:0-6751 GCA_963600665.1 Bifidobacterium catenulatum
GTCGACGAGGTATATGTGTATATCCGAATTTATATATTGATATTTGATAAATATAAAGCTATAAATTCTGTTTTTATAAGTGATTCAAACATCGTACATACATTTATCATCTGACAGGAAAAAGAAGACTTAAATTGTGGGATATTATTACTAGTGTATAGAATATAACTTTCAAACACCGGGTAACATACTCATATACAGGCTAAGGAGGTATATGAGATGATATCACCAGACACAATAAAGCTGCTCAGGGAATGTGATGCCGGGATCAAGATGGGTGTTTCGTCTATAGATGAGGTACTCGGATATGTGCATGCGGCGAAGATGAAGAAGATACTTATAGAATGTAAGGAGGAGCACGACGCGATAAAGCAGGAGATACAGAAGCTGCTGGATGAGTACCATGACGATGGCAAGGATCCAAATCCGATAGCCAAGAGCATGTCCTGGATAAAGACAAATGTGAAACTCATAGTGGACGAGTCGGATAATACCATAGCGGAGCTTATGACGGATGGCTGCAACATGGGAGTGAAGTCGCTGAACAAATATCTGAACGAATACAAGGCGGCGGATGACAGGGCGAAGGATAAGACGAAGAGACTCATAGAGCTTGAGGAAAAACTCTGCGAGCAGATGCAGCCTTTCTTATAAGTGCTTGTTGACTAAAAAAGTCCTATTAAATATACTTGTAAATATGAGAACCCAACATGTCTGTAGATGACGCGGATCATGTTGGGTATTTGTTGTTTTAGGGGTACAGAGAAAAATAATACAATAAGGAGAAGATATATGAGCAGACAGGTTTACAATCCCTTTTTGCCGCTGAATGAATACATACCTGACGGCGAACCGCATGTATGGGGTGACAGAGTTTATCATTATGGATCTCACGACAAGGAGGGTGGTTATACGTTCTGTATGCAGGACTATGTAGTGTATTCTGCGCCGGTGAAAGATCTTACGGACTGGCGTTTCGAGGGCGTTACATACAGGGCGAGCCAGGATCCGGCATACCCGGAGCTGAAATATATGTATGCACCCGATGTAGTGAGAGGAAATGACGGCAGATACTATCTGT
Source organism: Bifidobacterium catenulatum (assembly GCA_963600665.1). GTDB lineage: Bacteria > Bacillota > Clostridia > Lachnospirales > Lachnospiraceae > Coprococcus. The sequence goes on from CAVCCL010000230.1 coordinate 1,082, forward strand.
ATTACTGTATGGGTGGTGACTATGGTTATGGCGGATACACAGGTCCGATCAGTGTCGCTGTGTGTGATACGCCAGCGGGCAAATATGAATATCTTGGCCATGTACATTATAAGGACGGCACGGTGATGAAGAAGTACATTTGCTTTGACCCGGCAGCCATGAATGATGACGGCACCATCAGGATATTCTACGGAACTCAGTACGGATATGAGGAGGAGCCTGATTTTCTGACAAATGGCAGGTTGGACGATGAAGTATCTATGTTTGGAAGAACAAAGGAGGAGATACTCAGCTACAAGGACAGTATCATGGGCCCTATAATGGTGGTGCTTGAGGACGATATGCTGACGGTTAAGGAAGAGCCGAGGCACATCATCCCTTACGCCGTGAAGGGCACGACATTTGAGGAGCATCCATTTTTCGAGGGTTCATCCATGAGAAAGGTTGGAGACAAATATTACTTCGTTTATTCGTCATGGCAGAACCATGAGCTGTGCTATGCGGTGAGCGACTACCCGGATCACGGATTTACATTTGGCGGTACTATAGTGTCAAATGGTGATGTAGGCTATAAGGGCAGGAGTTTTGAGGATAAACTGAATATGACAGGAACCACACACGGAAGTATAGAGTGCATAGATGGTCAGTGGTACGTGTTCTATCACAGGCTCACACACAAGTCGGACTACAGCAGGCAGGCGTGTGCCGAGAAGATCTATATAGCTGCGGATGGACATATAGACCAGGTGGAGGTTACGAGCTGCGGTCTGAACGATGGCCCTCTTGTGGCAGATGGTTCGTATCCGGCGGTGATAGCATGTAACCTGACAAATGGACATATGCCGCATGGTTCAAACAGTATATACACGACAGAATTTCCAAATGTGACGAACAAGGGTGAGGATAGATTTATCGCGGAGATAGAGGATGGAACACTCATCGGATATAAGTATTTTGCGCTTGAGGGCAGCAGTACATTTGGCGTGAATGTAAGATATGAGACGGATGCGAATAAGGTGATGTACGAGGGCCCTGTCAGGATTGATGAGCGTTGTGAAAGCTCAGAGAATGCAGAGGACTCAAATAATTCAGAAGAAAATGAATCAACAAGCCTGGGTGAATCCGGTGATAACAAGGTGGATGGTATGAATGATAAGAGGTGTTTTACAACAGATGTGCAAAATTATGGATACTTCGACATATGTGTATCAGAAAAGGGCGAGAGCATCGGAAGAATAGACATACCTCTGTCGGACGATATGTCAGAGACCAAGTGGCGGTGGTGCGAGAACAAAGTGGATTTCCCAGAGGGAGTCCATGCGGTGTATCTTGTATACCACGGCAGCAGAAATGTTCAATTAAAAGATATCAGATTTATGTAAAAATTGGATTAAATCAAACGTCAGAAGAAAAAATAAGGATGGGGTTATATATGAAGATCAATGATTTTAAATTGGAGTGTTACTTTGGCGAATATGAATTTACGGCGCCATATCTGCTCACACAGTCAGATTGCGAGTCCATGAGTACAGCGGAGCTGCTTGCCATGGAACCCGGATCGGAGGAGGAATATCTGAGTCTGAGACTTGGATATACACAGACCTGGGGAGATCCGGAACTGAGGGAGATCATTGCTGGTTTGTACAAGAGTATGAGTACTGAAAATGTGCTGGTATTTCATGGGGCACAGGAGGCGATCTTTGGCTACATGAATGTTATGCTGGATCCGGGAGATCACATGATTGTCATGTATCCGAACTATCAGTCTGCATATGAGGTTGCGAATACTATTCCAGGATGCGAGGTGTCAAAATGGTTTATCCATGATGATGGAAGCGGATGGAGCGTAGATTTCGATGAATTGGAGTCACTTATACGTCCTAATACAAAGCTTATAGCGGTCAATTCGCCAAATAATCCAACCGGATATACATTTACAAATAAAGAGATAGAAAGACTCTGTGACATATGTCGCAGACACGATATATATCTGTTTGCAGACGAGGTTTATAAAGGCCTTGAGATGGATGGCGAGAAAAGAGACTGGATAGCAGATCATTATGATAAGGCTGTATCACTCGGTGTCATGTCTAAGGCGTATGGATTGGCGGGACTGCGTGTAGGATGGCTTGTCACGAAGGATATTGATATACTGGAAAAAGTGGTGAAATTCAAGCATTACATGAGTATCTGTGACTCAGCACCATCGGAATTCCTTTCCAAAATTGCACTCAGACACAGCGATACATTATTGAAGAGAAGTACGGAGCTTATCAGACGGAATATCCAGTATGCGGATATTTTCTTTGACAAATATTCTAATCTATTTGGAAAGAGGAAGATAAGCTGTGGCCCGGTGGCATTTCACAAATTGCTGATAGACATGCCTGTCAGGAATTTCTGTAAGATGGCAGTGGACAGAAAAGGAGTTCTACTTTTGCCTGCGGATATATACGACATGGATGGCCAGTATTTTAGAATGGGTTATGGACGTGAAGGCGTTCCAGAGGCACTGGATAAGTTTGAAGAGTTTCTGATTGAAAATGGTTTCACACAGGAGAAAGAAGAGGGAGAATTATGAAGAAGTCAAATGGTGCGGCACTGATACCGATATATGTCTTCCTCGTCCTGTATTTGGGACTTGGAATACTGTTTGAGTATGTGCTGAAGATCCCTATGGGATTTTACAATATACCTATAGTGGTTGCCTTTATGGTGGCGATATTTGTGGCGTGTCTGCAGAATAGAAAAGTCAGTTTTGATGAGAAACTACAGATCATGGCAAATGGTTTGACGGACAAGAACATAATAACCATGCTGCTAATATTCCTGACAGCGGGAATATTTGTGGGAGTTGTGGGACGGAGCAGTGCCGAGAGCGTGGCGTATTTCATGCTCAGTATCATTCCGGCGAGATTCTCCGTGGCAGTTCTCTTTATCGTGGCATGTTTTGTCTCAACGGCGATGGGAACATCCGTTGGAACGATAACGCTTCTCACGCCTATAGGTGTTGCGGTGGCTGATGCGTCAGGTTTCAATATGCCGCTCTGCGTGGCATCTATCATGGGTGGTGCGATGTTCGGGGATAACCTGTCGTTCATATCAGATACGACCATAGCAGCCTGCAACGGTCAGGGATGTGCCATGAAGGACAAGTTCAAGGCAAACTTCTGGATCGCATTTCCTGCGGCGGTGGTGACGCTCATAGTGATACTTATCAAGTCGTTCAACACGGAGATCGGAGGAGTCGTACATCACGATTACAACATGATACAGATCATCCCTTATGTGCTTGTGCTCATAGGCGGAATAGTCGGCCTTAATGTGTTCGTAGTCCTAATAGTAGGCATAGTGTCAGGCTCCATCATCATGCTTGCCACAGGGCAGACGGCAGCAGTTGATCTCCTGACAAATATGGGAAGTGGTGCGGCAGGAATGTTCGAGACGAGTATGGTTGCAATACTAGTAGCTGCCATGTGTTCGCTCATAAGGGAGTATGGTGGATTTGAGGCTTTGCTCTCAGCTATAAAGAAGGTGTTCAAGGGCGACAAGGGTGGTCAGCTTGGAATAGGACTTCTGGTTGGTGCCATGGACATAGCAACGGCGAACAATACGGTTGCAATAGTCATGGCAAATCCGATTGCAAAGGAGATGGCGGAGGATTACGGTATAACGCCGAAAAGGTCTGCTTCATTGCTTGATACATTTTCATGCATATTCCAGGGTGTCATCCCTTACGGTGCACAGATGCTGGTCGCCATATCAGCGGTGTCAGAGCTGGGACATGAGATATCAGCATTCCAGATACTGCCGAATCTGTTTTACCCGATGTTTCTTCTTGTTAGTTCATTAGTGTGGATAATGATAAGAAGCAATGACAAGAGTGCTAAAAAGGCAGAGGCATGATATTGTATGTTGATCGCAATAAAATTCGACTGTATACAGACGAACGACAACCGGTAAAGACCTGGTAAAGAATAAAAATGTGCGATATTTCCTTAAAAAATGAATAAATATTCACGAAAACACGTAAATAATCAAGGAAAATCTTGAAAATACGTGTTTTTTCGTTTCTATTTGAGAATTTTTATGTTATAATCTACACTTGTGAATTAAATATAAAAAAATAGGAGGAGTAACATGGACGCATTCACAAACTTTTTAGGCAAAGTTGATGATATTGTGTGGGGCTTACCACTCATAATACTCATCATCGTCTGCGGAATCTATCTGACGATCAGACTTAAGTTCCTTCAGATAGTTCATCTGCCAAAGGCACTGAAATTCATGGTCAAGAATGAGGAAGATGGTACAGGGGAGGTAACGAGCTTTGGCGCGTTATGTACAGCACTTTCAGCAACTATCGGTACAGGTAACATCGTAGGAGTAGCAACAGCTATAGGTATTCTTGCAGGTGGTCCTGGAGCTCTTTTCTGGATGTGGGTTGCAGCACTCTTCGGAATGGCTACAAAGTATTCTGAGGGACTTCTTGCTGTAAAGTACAGAAAGATAGATGCGGATGGACACGTTCTCGGTGGACCTTTCTACTACATTGAGAATGGTATGGGTCACAAGTGGAAGTGGCTTGCCAAGTTATTTGCATTCTTCGGCGCATGCGTAGGTCTTATGGGTATCGGTACATTTACCCAGGTAAATGGTATTGCTTCAGCAGTTCAGGCGTTCTTTGATCCTGACAAGACAAATACAGTATCAATCCTTGGAAATGACTACTCAATAGCCATCGTCATCACAGCATTTGTACTTGCAATCCTCGTAGGACTTGTTGTAATCGGTGGAATCCAGAGAATCTCAAAGGTTTCACAGGTTGTAGTACCATTCATGGCAGTTCTCTACATTGTGGTGTGTCTTGTTCTTATAATTGTAAATATCACTAAGGTTCCAGCTGCATTTGTAACAATTGTCAAGTGTGCATTTAAGCCTATGTCATTTGCAGGCGGAGTAACAGCGAGCCTTGCAATTGCCATGCAGAAGGGTGTTGCCCGTGGTATCTTCTCAAATGAGGCTGGTCTTGGTTCTGCACCTATCGCAGCAGCAGCAGCCCAGACAAAGGAGCCTGTTCGTCAGGGCCTTGTAACAATGACAGGTACATTTATCGATACTATCATCGTATGTACAATGACCGGTCTTTCAATCGTCATGATGGGAAGCTGGCAGGATGGAAGCCTTGAGGGAATCGCAGTTACAACTGATGCATTCCAGAAGGGACTTTATTTCATGCCAGGTCAGGTTGCAGCATTTATCCTTATGATCTGCCTTGTATTCTTCGCATTTACAACTATCCTTGGCTGGGATTACTACGGTGAGAGATGTCTTGAGTACCTTACAAACGGAAGCAAGGTTTCAGTTCAGATCTATCGTTGGTTATACATACTTGCAGTATTCATCGGACCATACATGACAGTAAAGGCTGTATGGACCATAGCGGATATATTCAACGGACTTATGGCGATTCCTAATATCATAGCACTGCTGGCACTCAGCAGTGTGGTTGTGGCAGAGACAAAGGACTACTTTGCTCGTCACAAGGAGCTGTAAGATTTAATTGATATTAATCAGGATTTGCTCTATACATAATAATTTGGTGAGCAACTACAAGCAGTCGGGCTGATTTTAGCCTGGCTGCTTTTGGTTTATAGAAGAATGATTGTT
>CAVCCL010000231.1:0-2049 GCA_963600665.1 Bifidobacterium catenulatum
GCAGGTAATGGAAAGCTCGTATCGATCAACAGCAGATCCAGAGCAATGGATGACAGTGAAGTATTTGTTATCAAGCCTGACGAGTTTGACGATGCGCAGATGATAATCGATCATCTCAATCGAGGACAGATAATCGTAATAAACATGGAGGATCTTGATCTTCCAACTGCACAGAGAATAGCGGATTTCATTGGAGGAGCAAGTTATGCTGTGGATGGTCTGTTTCAGGCTATTTCGGGCAACATATTCCTTGCCACGCCTAATGGAACCTACGTATCTGGTGATTTAAGGGAGGAATTGGCTGGAGGATCTCTTCAGGGGGAAACTCTTTCAAGTAAGGCAACTTACTAATATATGTTTTTACGGGGGATTACATATGCTTACACCAGTTGATTTACAACAGAAGAAGTTCACGCATGGAATGGGATATGCGCGAAAAGATGTAGATGCATTTTTTGACATAGTTGTGCTCAGCTACACAGAACTGTACAAGTCCAATGCAGATCTTACCAATCAGGTAAAGACTCTGACTGACAGTTTAGTACATTACAGAACAACCGAGTCAAAGCTTCAGAAATCTCTCATGCTAGCAGAGAAGAATGCTGAGGAGTCTACAAAGAACGCCACTGATAAGGCGAGACTGATAGAGAATGATGCCAAGATCAAGGCTAATAATATAGTGCAGGAGGCCAGGGAGGAGCTTGAGCGCATAGAGGGAAGTATTGATGGAATAAAACAGCAGTACAAGGACTATGTATGTGCATTCAAGGCGCTCATGGAAGCTCATATGAATTACCTTGCCCAGAATCCTATCAATGAGGAGATGGGGCTTAATTTCGACGATGTATTAAGCGAGGGCAGTTCAAATGCTTCTTATTCACAGTCGACACAGAGCGCAGCCATGAATTCGTTTATGAACTCCTATGACGGCGATCCACAGGGCCGCGAGGAATCAACTCTCGGATCAGGAGGTGGCTCAGCCATGGGTGATTCAACACTTGGCGGTGCCGGTGGCGGAAGTGTTACAAGTGATTCGTCTGTATACACAAAGAATCTTGGCGGTAAGTCATTTGTTAATCCATTTGGAAACTAACAATATATTTTATACTAAGGGAGAATGTTTATATGTGTAATGCACTCACAGTTCATCTGAATGATGAACCAATCTATGACATTTTCTTTGCAAACGATTTTAATTCCCTGCCTGAGCTTTTAGCCGGACAGGGAATTGCTGATAGAAGGGTATGTATCGTTACAGAGAGTAATGTTGCGCCTCTTTATCTCGATGAGATCAGGAATCAGCTTGATGGAAAATGCAAAGAATTGATATCTATTGTATTTGAGGCCGGTGAGTCTCAGAAGAATCTTGATACAGTAAAGATGATCTACGAGAAGCTTATTCTGGCAAAGTTCGACAGAAAAGATCTTCTGGTGGCTCTTGGAGGCGGCGTAACGGGCGATATAACGGGATTTACTGCTGCAACGTATCTCAGAGGCATAGACTTTATACAGATACCTACAAGCCTTCTCGCGCAGGTGGACAGCAGTATCGGAGGAAAGACAGGCGTTGACTTTGATTCATATAAGAACATGGTCGGAGCCTTTCACATGCCAAAACTTGTGTATATCAATGTGTCAACACTCACCACATTATCTGATGAACAGTTTATTTCGGGAATGGGTGAGATCATAAAACATGGACTCATAAAGGATTCTGTATATTTCAACTGGCTTATAGAAAACCACGACAGAATACTTGCAAGGGATAAGGATGTCCTGATGGAGATGATCACGGTGAGCTGCAACATCAAGAGAGTTGTGGTGGAGAATGATCCTACGGAGAAGGGCGACAGAGCTCTGCTCAATTTTGGACATACTCTTGGACATGCCATAGAGAGATACCTCGACCTTAAGCTGAGTCATGGGGCGTGTGTCGGCATCGGATGCTGCCTTGCGTCTGTTATCTCATACAACAGGGGTGACATCACAGAGGACGAGCTTCATAAGATCATACATGCATTTGATATGTTTGGTTTCCCTACTCTCAAG
>CAVCCL010000232.1:0-11351 GCA_963600665.1 Bifidobacterium catenulatum
CTGTGTATTCTTTATCACTACTGTCTTAAGCTTCTTACATCCGTAGAACGCCTTGGCGCCTATAGTCTTGACGTTTTTGCCCAGAGTCACCTTTGTAACCTTTACATTCTTCTTGAACGCAGCTTTTCCTATCGCTGTGACCTTAAATGTCTTACCACCAAGCTTTATCGTGTCAGGAACCACAACTGTCTTGGTCTTCTTGACAACAGATACGAGCGTTACAGTACCCTTGCCATTCAGGGATGCATTTGTGATCTTGTACTTATAATTTCCATTTGCATAGATCTTACCCACAGCCGCAGTTATGTCAAAATGCCTTGTCTGTGCTCCACTGTAATTACCGATTCCCGTTATCACAACTTTTGCCTTGCCAAAGTCTTTATTGGACGAATATGCAACTCTGTAATCCCTGCCCGCCGTGAGTGTCCGCTTGCCGCAGGTCACCTTCACCGCTGGTGTTATTGCCTTGCCTGTATATACAGCAGACTTTGTGATCGTCACAGAGGCTTTACTTATCGCCTGCTTATTTATTGCAAATGTAAGAGTCTTTGAGCCCTTATATCTACCCTGACCTTTGACAACTATCTTTGCTGTACCGGCGTTGGTATTGTTGCTATATGAAACTGTATAGTCAGTTCCCGCATCAAGTGTTCTTCCTCGTGATACAACCTTTACAGCCGGTCTGATCGCTGCGCCTGTATATGTAGCCTTGTATGCAGAATTTCCAGTTGCCGCAAATGTTATATTTGCATCAACGCTTATATCCACAACTACCCATGTCCATACAGCCTTAAATGTTACATCCTCTGATACAGCGCCGTATACAGAATCAGCATTATAGCTTGTTCCGGCTTCATCCTGCCATGTCAGCGCATATCCATCCCTTGATGTCTTGTAATCAGATCCATCAGACATGGTGATATTTATCTTTGACAGATCAAGAGTTGAACCCTTGTTTACAGATGATGCATACAACTGGTTGCCATTCTCATCTGTGAACACAACCTTTACCATGGTGACACTGTCGCCCTTGCTGTCTACCGGATCCTTGGAATAAGTTGGATCTCCACCTATTGACACATCGCCATCCACAATGATCGTTCCATCATCCGACTTTACGCCAAATGAATTTCCACCGGTTGATCCTGATGCATCCGCTGTAACACTTCCGCCAACCAGTTTGATTGAATTGTCTGCCGAAATTACCGACTCTCCATCGCCAAGTCCTGATGACTTTGCATCAACAGAGCCTCCTGTGATCTCCACATCCGATGCCGATATTGCCGAAGATACAGAATCTATGCTGTTGCTTCCACCTGCTATCTTCACCGTTCCAGCAGATTCGATTCCCTTGCCATCGGACTTTATCTGTATGTTGTCTATCTCAATATTTCCATCTGCCTTGATCGCAGCCGCACCCGGTGTAGTCGCTGATATCTTGGAAGAAGTATCCTTTCCAGATACCTTTACGTCCGCTGCGTTACTGTTATCACTGACGCATGTTATACCATCGGCAATCTTATTTTCACCGCTTACCTTTATGACAAATGTTCCAGAATTGCCCGGGCGAACCGTGATCTTCTTTACAGTAGCATTGTCCACGGTTATTCCGCTTGCATTTCCGGTATCTACAATTACATCCTCACCATTTCCTGTGATCGTGTAATCCTTATTCTCGGTAAATGAAACTGATATGATTCCACCAGACTGTGATACCTTTACAGTTGGATTTCCTTCACTGTCAACTAATGCTCCAACATATCTGCTGTCATCAAGCCTTCCGATATCAATTATGAAAGGATCTGATAAAGGTGTAGTCACCTCAAGTGCCTGGCTGATCTGACCAGCCTTGACATTTGCAGTTTCTTTTACCCTGCCATATACATAATATGTAGTAAATTCCTTGAGCCCGGTAAACTGAGCACCATTCTGCCATGTAAGCTTTGATGCATCAGCATCATTCTCACTGGATATTGCATACTCGATCTCACCTGCTGCTCCTGACACCTTGCCGCTGACGATCACCGAATCAGATGTTAATGAAGTCTTTGTCAGAGTGACAACGGCGGTATTTTCTCCCTTTGCCACGGTCGCCTTGAGTGTTATGTCCGCTGAGCCATTTGCCGTTGATATTAACAGTGTATCGCTGTAGCTTCCGGCGCCAAGCCCGTTTACAGGTTTTACAACTACTGTTGTTTTCTGACCTGCAGAGATCTGGCCTGCCGGTGATGAAACTATCTGGAATGCCGTTCCATACTTAAGCTCGGCCTTCACGTCTGTAAGGGTTGTCTCCCCAGAGTTTGTCAGTTCTATTGCTGCCTGATCAGCATTCGAATAGCCATATACGAGGTCTGTCCACGCCTTGGCATCACTGCTGCATGACAGCTTTCCAGGAGTGCGCACATTGACAGTACACTCCGCCTTTATTCCCGAACCATCCTTAGCCGTGGCTGTGATGGTCGCTGTTCCGGCTGCGAGGGCTGTTATCTTACCATTCTGTACAGATACCTTTGACTTATCAGAGCTTGTCCATGCAAGTGATGCATCTGTGGCATCACCAGGTGTAACAGTCGCCTTGATCTTATCGCTGTCTCCCACATTCAGGGTGATTTCCGCTCTGTCAAATGTGATTTCTGTAACCTTTATAACAGTGACTTCTGTTGTAGTCTCTGTATCTTTCTCTGTGGTAGAAGCTGTGGAACCATCTGTTGATTCATCTGTTGACGCTTCACTTGATGAGCCTGTGGATGCATCTGTTGAACCGTCTGTCGATGCCTCGCTTGATGATCCTGTAGACGCATCTGTTGAACCGTCCGTCGATGCCTCACTTGATGATCCCGTGGATGCATCTGTTGAACCGTCTGTCGATGCCTCACTTGATGATCCTGTGGATGCATCTGTTGAACCGTCTGTCGACGGATTTTTAGTATCATCCTCAGTTGTTGTATCTGTGGTCGTTGTCTCTGTTGTGGTGCTTCCGCCAGATTCCCCGCTTATGGTTCTGAGCTCTGACGACACCTCACTCTTTGGTACAGCCTTCTGTACCGCTTTCTCCTCATCGGTTCCGTTATTCTTAACATACAGATAGAGTCCGGCTGCTGCGCCGACAAGACCTGCGTTATAGTCGAGGGCTACCTCATTCTGGTTATAGTCCTCTGAGCTATCCACATAAGCTGTACTTGAACCCGCCGGGCCTCCAACTAAAGCTCCGACAAGTACATGTGCCTGCTTTGTATATGCATTTCCTGATACAGATCCCTGATATCCGCTTGAGGCTCTGTGATGAGGATACTTTGATGAATACTTGTTATAACCGACAACGAAGCACTTTGAACCCGCGTTGTTTCCAAGTATGTATTTCATCTGACCATTTGCCCATGATGAATAATCATTCTTTCCATATATCTTGTCATACATGAGACCTGTCAACTGGTGGGCAGTGTTATATCTTGCCGATCCCCAACTGTCTATCAGACAGAAGTTGTTATCTCCCGACTGTGTCTTACTTGCTATAAGTCCTGACTGGTTCTCCACGAACACACTCTTCTTTGATGAATTAGGGCTGTAAAGCAGAGCTGCCTGAGCTACATTATTCCAGCAAAGAGCCCAGTTAGGATTTGTTCTGCCGCCATATACATTATTGTATTTTGTTGCATATGTTGATTTACCTGTTGCCTTATACAGAAGAGCCGCCGCGAGGGCATAGTCATCTTCCCACGAATCTGAGTTGTAGAAGCCTGATGCCGGACCTGAACTGTTCATCTTAGTCTTTGTATCCGCATATGTAAAAAGCTTCTCGGCATATGAAAGTGCCGTCTTATCATTATAGTTTATATAATATGCCGCAAGTGCAGCCGCTGTCTCTGAGACAATATCTGTACATGTATCTGAATCAGATGTAAATGTTGCCTGGCCACTTCTGGAAGACTGATTTTCCGGAGCTCCCCAGTATCCATGATCTACATTTCCATCACCGACCTGATAGCAGAAAGCCTGAACCGAGCCATCACTTCCAAGGACAGTACACCGCTCAAAATAGTCAACAAATCTGTCCATGATTCTCTTATAGTGGGCTTCAGTAGCAGTATCTGCAAATGCTTCAGCAAACTCCATATGTGCTATACCGAGAACTGTAGCAGAATATGCCTGTGGCAGACCAAACTTGGCATGATCTCCTGCATCATGGTATCCACCGCTGACATCCACAGTCTTTCCATTATATGTTGCTGTGGCATCCTCTGTATGGCAGTTAGATCTCCATGAAAACTCACTCTTGGCACTGACGTCCTTACCACACATATTCGCATCATAAAGGTACAGTGATTCCTGAAGAAGCTTTGCATAATTGTACTCAACGTCTGTATTTATCTCACCTGTGTTGTCCCCTGCTCCACCTGATGAGGATGACAGTGAACCGATAAATGAATCAAATACCCCTGACTGTGAGCTGTAGTACACCTTGACACCTGTTATTGATACACCATTTGCCGTACCTGTATAGCCAAGCTTTGAATAGCTCACGCTTGAGTCTGCATTTACTGCGCCTGACTTCTTGGATGTATTTGGATATATGTACAGCTTGCCATCGCTGAATACACCCTTGAGGTCTGACCAATCGCTATAATCCTTAACGGCTGTTATCGAACCACTCACATCAGCCACCGCTATCCAGTCAGCTATGTATGAATTACTCTTGTTATTGATGGTTATCTCTGTCTCGTAGTAGCCGTCCCCCTTCGCTGATCCATTTCCATCAGCAAGGCTTGCAGTTACACTTGAGCTTGTGCTTCCTATAGAATCAAGATCAGCGCTTCCAGAACCGCTGTCTTCTGAACCACCGGTTGATCCGCCAGAGGTGTTCTTTGTTCCCGAGAGCACTGCTGACACGATCCTGAACTTGATCGTGCTGTTCTCCTGAAGATTGGCAACCTGTATACCAAATGCCACATTCTCCGTGCTGGTTGTATTGATTGCCGATAGATCAAGTGTAGCCTCAAACTGTCCAGCTTTTTCCAGATTGATCCATACATCATTGTTAGACCAAAATGACCCATATGAAACAAATGGCATTACTCCTGAACTTTCTCCACTTAATTTTGTAAAATCCTCCACCGCATATGTGATCTTGAGTGTCTTATACCCGGCATCAGCAATCGCTTTCATCGATCCCAGCTCACTTGGTGGAGAAAACCTCATCTCTGCCTTAGGCTTCTTACTATAAGTATCTGACTTTGCAGCCATCGTCTGCCAACTGGTGTCCGGCTTCAGATCCAGCGTGATGGTCTCTGCCTTCGCTGTGATGTTCGGCCATGTTATACTGCCGATGATCATACATAAGGCGAGAACATATGCCAGAATCCTGCTTGCTGTTCCCTTTCTCATTTTACTTTATCCTCCTTGTACTTCCTTTTTCCGCCAGATTTACACCTGGACTTTCCTCCTGAAAAAATTACCCTATTATTAAAAATATAGCACAGAAAACATCTTCTTGCGACCAAATAATCCGTCATTATTTATGCGCATAATTACCAATGTTTTCTGTGCTATTTTGCCAATGCTTTTTTAGCAAGTATTCTCTTTGAAGTTTCTATGTCATTTGCCATCTGGACCTTGAGCTCATCCAGGCTTCCAAATTTCTTCTCGCCACGTATCTGCTCGATAAGCTCCACCTTGATGACCTGTCCGTATATATCCCTGTCAAAGTCGAAGATATTCGTCTCTATGGTGATATTTCCCTTGTCGTTGACTGTAGGATTGTCTCCTATGTTGGTGATTCCCATATAGACTCTGAAAGGATCCTCATGTCCCGCATGCTTTCCCCGGACGATCCTGATCCTTGAAGCATACACACCAGCCGGCGGGTACAGCTTGCGCTCCTCCGGCAGCATATTCGCCGTCGGTATGCCTATGGTCCTTCCAAGCTGCTTACCGGACACCACTTCACCCGTCATGCTGTACGGCCTGCCGAGCATCGGGATGACCGATCTCACATCTCCCTCGGATATGTTCTTCCTGATGACTGTGGAGCTGACCACCTCGTCATCCTGTTCCAGCTTGTCTATGACTATGACCTTATACCCATACTCATCCGCATAGCTTCTGAGGGTATCCACATCGCCCTTTCTGTCTCTGCCGAATCTGTAATCGCTTCCAACCACGACATATCCGGCCCGCATCATGTCCACCAGAACATCTCTGATGAACGCCTTTGGCTCTGTGGCCGCAAATGCATCATCAAACGGATATTCAACCAGAACGTCAACTCCGGTATCCGATACCACCTGTGCCTTCTCGTCAGATGTGTATATGGTCTTCATATTGCTCACATCAAACACATGGTTCTCCCTCATGTCAAATGTGAACACAACTCCCATATAACCCTGTCTCTGAAGCTCCAACACCTGCTCTATCAACAGCATATGTCCCTGATGGATGCCATCAAACTTGCCCAGGGCAACCGCCGTGCGCTCTGTGCTATTCAGTTGTACCTTCTTCGTGTCCTTTATATGAATCATAACTGTCTGTTCCAAATTACCCAAAATAAATATATATTTTTACTAATTGCTCACCGGAAACATCTTGAACGGCACATACTGCCTCTTCTCATCGCTGTATTCATACAGTGCCGCAAATCTTCCATTCTCGTCATACACCTTGACATATGTGTCCCTGTACACTTCGTTCTCGACAAATGCATCCACACTGAGCTTATTTCCATTTGCCAGAAGCTTAACACCCTTCTCAGCTATATGAAGCTCCGGTATATCCGGCATGAGCTTATCCGTTGTTAATATATGCTGCATGAGTGTGCCGTCATCCCTTGCCTTCTCCACCTCATCAAGCGTCAGACTTTCTTCTATAGTAAAGCCCTTCACCTCAGTTCTGACAAGCTTCTCCATCACCGCACCGCAGCCAAGCTTTTCTCCTATATCTCTGCACAGGCTTCTGATGTATGTTCCCTTGGAACAGCTTACATCGAATGTCACTCTCGGAAGTTCTACCGACTGTATAGTGATACCATGTATCGTGACCGGCCTCGGCTCTCTCTCTATAACCTGTCCTGCTCTCGCCAGCTCGTAGAGCTTCTTGCCATTCACCTTGATGGCTGAATACATCGGTGGTATCTGCATATAATCACCTACAAAGCTCATCACTGCATCCCTCACCGTCTGCTCATCAGGATAGACGTCAGTCACATCAGTCATGACTCCTGTCACATCCTCAGTGTCACTGGTTTTTCCGAGAAGCATGGTGCATGTATACGTCTTATTCTTCTCCGTGAGCAGGTCGCACATCTTCGTAGCACTTCCAAGACACACAAGAAGAACTCCCTCCGCCATGGGATCGAGAGTTCCGGTATGACCTATCTTTTTCTGTTTTAATATACCACGGAGCTTTGCCACCACATCAAATGACGTGAACCCCTGCTCCTTATATATATTGATAAATCCATCTATCATAACTATTTCAAATCCAATCCAAAGTCTTTTACATCAGTCCGCTGTATCAGTACCTGTTCCAGATCACATCGTTACTGCAATTTATCAGCCAAGCTGTTTCTCTATATCCGCAACGATCTCCGCAACTATTTTCTCCGGATCACCCGACATGTTACAGCCCGCAGCCTTAACATGTCCGCCGCCGCCATGGCTGCACGCGATCTCACTCACGTTCACGATATCATTTGCCCTGAGGGATATCTTGTAGTTATCCTCCCCAGCCTGATACATAAAGAAAGCGACCTCCGTACCCGATGTGAGTCTGAGCTGATCCACGATTCCATCCGTATCCATCTTGCTGGCACCAAATCTGTCAAAGTCCTCCTTTGTCAGAAGTGTATGGGTTATCTTTCCATTTGCAAACTGCTTCATGTTGAGAAGTGCATAGCCCAGAAGCTTATTCTGTATAAGCGTCTTCTTGTAAAATGTCTCATCTATGACAAAGCTTGGTCTCGCACCCTTCTCTATCAGGATTCCCGCTATGGTCATGGACTCTCTGGTGGTATTGCTGTGCTTGAACACTCCTGTGTCGTGGACGATACCGGTGTACAGGCACTCTGCACACTGCTGATTGATCTTATCCTCATCCAGAAGCTTGAATATAGCTTCCGCGGCGGAGCACGCATCACTTTCCACATAGCACACATCACCAAAGCCTTTGTTGGACACATGATGATCTATGCACAGAGTTCTCTTTGCAGTCTCATAATATCTGACAAATGGTGTGAATCTGTCCATGTCTCCGCAGTCCAGTGACATAAACAGATCATAAGTCTCATCATCCGCTTCATGCTTCACCTTGTCTGCGCCGCCCATAAACATAAACACATCCGGGAATTCCTGAAGATATACCTGAACCCTCTTGTCAGGATAATTGCTTGTAATATAGTTATACATTCCAAGTGTGGAACCTATACAGTCACCATCAGGATTGATATGTCCTGTTATGGCTATGCTGTCTGCGTTCTCTATCTCCCTTATAAGATCGTTCATGATATACCTCCTTTTAAATTCTCATATTAATATCCCAGTCATCTTTACTCTTCAGACTCGTCTTCTCCTTCGGCATTTTCAGCCGTATTCTCGTCAGCATCGCCATGCTTTCCGAGAGCCTCGTCTATCTTGTGAGACATGTTGACACCATACTCTATGGACTGATCCATGATAAATGTTATCTCAGGAGTATTGCGAAGGTTCACTGAATGCGCAAGTTCTCTTCTGATATAACCCATGGCACTGTTCAGTCCGGCAAATGTGGCATCCACAGCATCCTGGTCACCCAGGACACTGATATATGCCTTACAGAACTTGAGATCAGGTGTGACAACCACATCGACAACCGAAGTCATAGGTGATATTCTCGGATCCTTGATCTCACGGCTGATGATCCTGCTGAGTTCTCTCTGGACCTCACCGTTGATCCTGTTATTCTTTACACTGTTTTTTCTCATATCTATTACTACTTTCTAGGCACCTCTACCATCTCGTATGTCTCTATCTGATCTTCCTCTGCAACATCCTGGAAGTTCTCGAATACGATACCGCACTCAAATCCTGACTTAACTTCCTTGACATCGTCCTTGAATCTCTTGAGTGAAGCAAGCTTTCCTTCAAATATAAGGTTGCCCTCTCTAGTGATCCTTACGCTGCAGTTTCTGTTGATTGTTCCGTCGAGAACATATGAACCGGCAATGACACCGATACCAGAAGCCTTGTATGTCTGTCTGATCTCTGCGTGTCCGATAACCTTCTCCTCATATATAGGATCAAGCATACCCTTCATTGCTGAATCAATATCCTCTATTGCATTGTAGATGACTCTGTACAGACGAACATCTACGCCCTCGCTGTCAGCCATATCCTTTGCTCTCGCATCCGGTCTGATGTTGAAACCGATTACGATGGCATTTGATGCTGAAGCAAGAATTATATCTGACTCGTTGATCGCACCTACACCGGCATGTATACACTTGATAACGACCTCGTCATTTGAGAGCTTTAAGAGACTCTGCTTAACTGCCTCAACTGAACCCTGTACATCTGCCTTGATGATGATCTTGAGCTCCTTGAGGTTGCCGGCCTGGATCTGGCTGTACAGATCGTCAAGTGACATCCTCTGCTTTGTATCTGCAAGAAGCTTCTCCTTACCCTGTGAGATGTATGTCTCTGATATGGTTCTTGCTTCCTTCTCATTGTCAACTGCCATGAATATCTCACCTGCATCAGGAACTGTGTTGAGACCCTGGATCTGTACAGGTGTTGATGGAAGAGCCTCTGTAACTCTCTCACCTCTTGAGTTGGTCATGGCACGTACCTTACCATGTGATGCTCCTACAGCGATGTAATCTCCAACGTGGAGAGTTCCCTTCTGTACAAGCATTGTAGCAACAGGTCCACGTCCCTTGTCAAGCTCAGCCTCGATGACGATACCTCTTGCCTTTCTGTTAGGATTTGCCTTGAGTTCAAGCACATCTGCTGTGAGGAGGATCATCTCAAGGAGATTATCGATACCTTCCTTAGTATGTGCAGATACAGGACAGAATATTGTAGAACCACCCCAATCCTCTGGGATCAGCTCATACTCTGTGAGCTCCTGCTTAACTCTCTCTATATTGGCGCTTTCCTTATCGATCTTGTTGATCGCTACTATGATCTCGATTCCAGCAGCCTTTGCATGGTTGATAGCCTCGATAGTCTGTGGCATAACACCATCATCGGCAGCTACAACAAGGATAGCGATATCTGTACTCTGTGCACCACGCATACGCATTGCTGTGAACGCCTCATGTCCAGGAGTATCAAGGAATGTGATAGTCTGGCCATTTACATCGACAACAGATGCACCGATCGCCTGTGTGATTCCACCAGCCTCACCTGATGTAACCTTTGTCTGTCTGATCGCATCAAGGAGTGATGTCTTACCGTGATCAACGTGACCCATAACGCAGACTACTGGAGGTCTTGAAACCATATCCTTCTCGTCCTCTTCGTCCTCCTTCAGGAGCTCTTCGATCACATCTACCTTCTCCTCTTCCTCAGCTATGCAGTTGTACTCAAGTGCGATCTCTGAAGCCTCGTCAAATGGAAGCTCTGAGTTCACATTGACCATCTTGCCTGCGAGGAACAGCTTCTTGATAAGTGCTGTTACAGGAGTC
Source organism: Bifidobacterium catenulatum (assembly GCA_963600665.1). Taxonomy (GTDB): domain Bacteria; phylum Bacillota; class Clostridia; order Lachnospirales; family Lachnospiraceae; genus Coprococcus. Next base: position 10,655 of record CAVCCL010000232.1, read on the forward strand.
TTTACCGCATCAGCCAGCTCCTTGAGTGTTACAACCTCAGGAAGTGTGATGGTTCTGATTGCATCCGGATCCTCCTGTGGCGCCTGCTGCTTCTTCTGTGGCTTGTTCTTCACATTCTTGGCAAGTCTGCTGATATCAGCCTCGACCTCCTCAGGTGATCTTCTGTTGCCCTTACGTGGCTTATTCTTATCTCTGTTATAGTTATCTCTGTTCTGGCTCTTTAAATCCTTGCCTGGCATCTCCTTGGCATCGAAGTCCTTGCGGTCTCTCTTGAATGGTGCTCTCTTCTGAGCCGGGCTGTCATCCTCGTCATCCTTGCCAAATGGCATATTGATACGGTTGCTGAAACGGTTGCCACCATCTCTGTTGAAACCTCTTCCTCCCTGGTTTCTATCGCCATTGCCGAAGCGTCCGCCACCCTGGTTTCTGTCTCCGTCTCTGTTGAACCTTGGTCTGTCACCCTGGCCGTCCCTGTTAAATCTTGGTCTGTCACCCTGGTTTCTGTCGCCCTGGCCATCTCTGTTAAACCTTGGTCTGTCATTCTGGCCGTCTCTGTTAAATCTTGGTCTGTCGCCCTGATTTCTGTCACCCTGGCCATCTCTGTTAAATCTTGGTCTGTCGCCCTGACCGTCTCTGCTGAATCTTGGTCTGTCGCCCTGATTCCTGTCGCCCTGGCCATCTCTGCTGAATCTTGGTC
>CAVCCL010000233.1:0-10145 GCA_963600665.1 Bifidobacterium catenulatum
CAGCTACACAGTCCGTCTCCTTTATAAGTGCCAGAAGGATATGCTCGGTTCCCACCTCCTGGGAATTGAGTCTTCTCGCCTCATACTGTGAATCCTCGAGAATCCTTCTTGCGCTCATCGTATATTTGTCTCTCTCCCCTGTGACTACTCCACCGGGTTCAAGTGTATACTTCAACGCATCTATGATCTTAACTATATCCAGACCATTCTCGTTCAGAATACTGTACGCTGTTGTATCTGCTACGGATGCCAGTGCAACGATAAGATGCTCGCTTCCGACAAAATTCTGTCCAAGCTTCCTCGCCACTCTGTTTGCCTCTTTTATAACTATGTCAGATTCTTTGCTGTACGGTAATTTCATTCAGTCCACCTCAAATCTAAATAATCTAGGATTTTATGCGCTTCATTATAGCATATATATTACAGGAATACAAAAGAGGTTTTGAGACAAATTCTCTCAAAACCTCTTCCGTAAATATATATCTATAGATTACTGCTCGTCTATAGCCTTACCTATATCATGTCTCATGTACTTGTTGTCAAATGTGATCCACTCTGTCGCTGCATATGCATTCGCACGTGCCTCGAAAAGATCCCTGCCCTTTGCTGTCACGCCGAGTACACGGCCGCCATTTGTCACTATCTGATCACCGTCGAACTTTGTTCCTGCATGGAATACAAAGTAATCATCCTTGCCGTCAAACTTCTCAAGTCCGTGTATAGGATAGCCCTTCTCATATGATACAGGATATCCGTCAGATGCAAGAACTACGCACACTGCCGCATTGTCCTCAAACTGAAGATCCACCTTATCAAGTGTTCCATCGATACATGCCTCCATGACATCGATAATATCATTCTTCATACGTGGAAGAACTACCTGAGCCTCAGGATCGCCAAATCTTGCATTGTACTCAAGAACCTTAACACCGTTTGGTGTCATCATGAGTCCGCAGAACAGAACGCCCTTGAACTCTCTGCCCTCTGCCTTCATGGCAGCCATGGTTGGCTTGTAGATGTTCTCCATGCAATACTCGTCTATCTCTTTTGTATAGAAAGGACTTGGTGAGAATGTTCCCATTCCGCCTGTGTTGAGTCCCTGGTCTCCATCCTTTGCTCTCTTGTGATCCTGCGCTGAAGTCATCGGCTTTATAGTTGTTCCATCACAGAAGCAGAGGACTGATACCTCACGTCCTGTCATGAACTCCTCTATTACCATGGTATTTCCGGCTGAACCAAAGTGCTTGTCAAGCATGATCTCCTTGACACCTGCCTTTGCCTCCTCAAGGTCATTACATATGAGAACTCCCTTTCCAAGTGCAAGTCCGTCAGCCTTTAAAACTATAGGGAATGTGGCTGTCTCAAGGTACTTGAGCGCTGAATCTGCGTCTGTAAAGTTCTCATAAGCTGCTGTAGGTATGCCATACTTCTTCATGAGATCCTTGGAGAATGCCTTTGATCCCTCTATGATCGCCGCATTTGCACGAGGTCCGAATGCTCTGATTCCTGCTGCCTCAAATGCATCGACCGCACCCGCAACAAGTGGATCATCAGGTGCTACAACCACCAGATCAACCGCCTTATCCTTTGCAAATGCAACCAGCTTGTCAAAATCCATCACACCTATATCAACGCACTCTGCAAGTGCTGCGATACCTGCGTTGCCAGGTGCACAATATATCTTGGATACTTTATCACTCTTTGAAATACTTGTAACTATAGCATGCTCTCTTCCGCCGCTTCCTACTACCAATACTTTCATGGATATTCCTCCTAATCTTCTACAACTGCAATTCCATCTTCAACATGTACTTTGCCGTGGGCGATCTTGTCTATGACCGCAGGCAGAAGCTTCCACTCAGCCTGTTCCATCACACGCTGCTGCAGAACCTTCGGTGTATCACCATTCTGTACCGCAACTGCCTTCTGCATGATGATCGGACCTGTGTCAGTGCCCTTGTCAACAAAATGAACCGTGGCACCTACCACCTTTACACCTCTTGCAAGAGCTGCCTCATGAACCTTGAGTCCATAGTAGCCTGTTCCGCAGAATGCAGGTATGAGTGATGGGTGTATGTTGACTATCTTATTCGGATATGCATCTATAACTATCTCAGGTATGACCACAAGATATCCTGCAAGGACTATGAGATCCGCGCCGGTCTCCTGAAGCTTTGCGAGAAGTGCCTCGTTGAACCTGGCTCTGTCCTCGTAATCCTTAGGGCTTACGACCTCCGCTGCTATTCCCGCATTCTTCGCCCTCTCAAGAGCAAATGCATTCCTGTTGTTGCTTATGACCGCAACTATCTCTGTATCTGTTATGACTTTATTCTCTATGGCATCTATGATGGCCTGAAGATTGGTTCCGCCACCTGATACCAGAACTGCAACCTTTAGCATAAGTCTACTCCCTTTTCGCCAGCTACTACTGTACCGAGGACAAATGCCTTGTCGCCGGCAGCCTCTATAGCTGCAATAGTCTTGTCTGCGTCTGCAGGGTCTATAGCAAGACACATACCAACACCCATGTTGTATGTGTTGTACATCATATGCTCATCTATATCGCCCTTCTTTGCGAGGAGCTTGAATATAGCAGGAACCTCGTATGAATCCTTCTTAACCTGAGCACGCACGCCGTCTGGGAGCATTCTTGGGATGTTCTCATAGAATCCGCCACCTGTAATATGGCTGCATCCCTTAACTGTGACGCCTGCATCCTTTACTGACTTGAGTGCCTTTACATATATTCTTGTAGGCTCGATGAGTGCCTCACCGAGAGTCTTACCAAGCTCATCATAGTATGTATCCAGTGATTCCTTTGTCATATCGAACACCTTACGTACCAGTGAGAATCCGTTGCTGTGAACACCGCTTGAAGCGATACCGATAAGTGTATCACCAGGCTTGATGTTCTCACCTGTGATGAGATCCTTCTTCTCTACAACACCAACTGCAAATCCTGCAAGGTCGTACTCATCCTCAGGCATAAGTCCCGGATGCTCTGCTGTCTCACCGCCGACAAGGGCAGCACCTGACTGGTTACATCCCTCTGCAACACCGCTTACTATAGTAGCGATCTTCTCAGGATAGTTCTTGCCACATGCTATATAGTCAAGGAAGAAAAGTGGCTCTCCACCAGAGCATGCGATATCATTCACACACATTGCCACTGCGTCGATTCCGATGGTGTCATGCTTATCCATAATATAAGCGAGCTGAACCTTTGTTCCACATCCATCTGTTCCTGACAGAAGTATAGGCTCTTCCATATCCTTGATCTTTGCAAGACTGAAAGCTCCTGCGAATCCGCCAATTCCGCCAAGTACCTCAGGTCTCATGGTAGTCTTGATGTGCTTCTTCATAAGCTCCACAGACTTGTATCCAGCTTCAATATCTACTCCGGCATTCTTGTAATCCAATTTCTTATCCTCCTGTTATCTGTTTTGTACAGGGCGCACCGGCGCCTTTTCAAATATTCCAATAAATTATAGATTATATCGAATACTTTGTAAAGATTGAGATGATTACAAATTGATAATGTGGTGAACGTGTGGTATAATCACAATATATTGTGATTATAGCTATCCGCAATATATAACAGTCGATTATACTACAGCAAAAGCAGTTACTAAAGGAGCACCCGCATGACCAACAACAGATTGAACATCGGTATTTTTACATGTCATATTGATAACGATTACGCAACAGAGGTTTGCAAAGGAGCTGAATACGCAGCAAAGGAACTTGACTGCAATCTCATCGTATTTCCGGGCATGTTTCTGAACGCATCCTTTTATGATCCTGCTAACCAGTTGTACGATTACCAGTATAATTCGATTTTCTACTATGCACATCCTGAGTGTCTGGACGCACTTATCATCTCCGTCGGAGCTATATCATCTCTGTTATCGGAGAAGGACATGAATTCTTTCCTTTCCCATTTTGATGGAATACCTATCCTCACACTGGAGGAGAAGCTTCCGGGATATCCATGCATCAGAACAGACAATTCCAGGGGAATGAGGGATGCCATAGAACATCTCATAAAAGAACACAAGAGAAAGCATATATGCTTTGTTGCTGGCAAGGAGGACAACACCGACAGCAATCTCAGACTCAAGATATACAGGGAGGTTCTCTCTGAGAACGGACTCAGCGTTGAAGACCGCATGATAATACACGGCGACTTCGCAGAATACTGTCAGGAGGAGACTGCACAGCTTCTGGATGCCAACCCTGATGCGGATGCCATCGTATTTGCAAATGATCACATGGCAATAGGCGGTTACGCAGAACTCAAGGCCAGAGGAATACGCATAGGAGAAACCATGTCGGTCATCGGTTTTGACGATTCACCATCCTCCGTCAACATGGATCCTCCACTCACCACAGTCAATATCAATTCCTGTGAACTCGGTTTCCGCGCAGTGTATGCGGCGGTGAGACTTGCCCAGACCGGCAACATGAAATCCGAGACTCTGGATTCCAGACTTATAAACAGACTGTCCTGCTGCTGTCACCTGTGCACAGAGAGTGACCTGATAGATGACGGCAGACATTTGCTGGATCTTGACATACCGGACATCATCGATATTCTCGACGGACGGCTCTTCGGAGAGATCGCAGATTCTTTCTTCGCCTCCAAGGTCATGTCCGCATACAACAGGATACTCATTGATATAGTATCCGTAATCAAGAGCGACATCGATACGGAGTACCCACAGAACAAGATCATCGATGAACTCAAATGTATTCTCGAATCTGACCTGACCGATTTTTATTCCGTCCAGAAAACAGCATACATGTTCCGTGAACTGGCTTCCATCTTCTCAAGCTGTGAATTGTCTGCAGCCAAGAGTCTCCAGTTCAACAGACTTAACACGACAATAACCAACACCATATCACTCTTCATCTCGAATCAGCTTTACAACACGATATACGAGAACAAGATGATGGGCTGGTCATCAATATACATAACCCGTGACACCCTGACATACGGCGAGGATCTTGGCAAGACATACACATCCATCCTCCACAAGCTTCAGGGGCTGAATTACGAAGGGGCTTACATCTACACCTACGACGATCCTGTGCGCATCACAGACACGGGAAGCTGGATCGTTCCAAAGTCAGTCTTCCTTCAGGCTTTCTTCAACCCGAACAACTGTCAGGTGCTTTTCGGAGAGTCCAGAAGGGTTCCTTCTGTAGAGATTTTTGACAACGAGTATACATACTATGACAAGCGTTTTACATCGGTAATAGTTCCTATATTTACAAATGAGGATCACCACGGAGTGTTCATCTGCAACACAGATGTATCTCACTTCAGTTCCATATATTCCACAAGTCTGCAGCTCGGTGCGGCACTGAAATATATGTCGCTGCTCCGTGAGCAGAACATCACGCAGGAACAGCTCAGGATGTCTCTGAACGAGATCCACGAGAAGAACGAGCTTCTGAACCACCTGTCGACATCCGATGAGCTGACGGGTATATATAACAGACGTGGATTTATGGAGCGGGTTGAATACTATATCAACATCCCGTCAAACCGCGGAATGAAAGCCATACTTCTCTTCGCTGATATGGATTCACTGAAGGTTGTAAATGACAAGTTCGGACACAAGGACGGCGACTTTGCCCTCAAAAACATCGCAAACATCCTTTCCCAGAGCTTTGGGCCACATGATGTCATCGGTAGAATAGGCGGCGATGAGTTCGTATGTTTTGCATTTATAGACGATTCCGATTACGTCACCGAGGTGCAGCGCAAGATCAAGGATTTCTCAGCCGAGCTGAACGCAACCTGTGGCAAGCCATACTTCATAGAGATGAGTGTGGGTGTTACTGAATTTGTCTGCGATGGAGAACAGACCATCGAGGATCTACTCTCACAGGCTGACACGGCACTTTACTCCAACAAGAGATACAAGAGAATGTCCATACTGAAGTAATCTTCAGTATCAGAACAAAGATATATACATAAAGAGAGACAGATATTTATTTCAACCGAAATAGATCTCTGTCTCTTTTTGTCCTATAGGTCTACTATGGGGCCATTTTTATAACCGCCAGGCTGTCTATGCCTGATCCAGCGCCTCGTTGAGCTTCTCTGTTCCCGGCAGGACAAATCTGCCCTTCTCTATGATAGGAACCTCCGTTCCATCCGGGTGAACGGAATATATTCCTCCTATCTCATCGTAAGGTATTGTTATGTCTGTATGACAGTTGAAATACGCCTTTGACACATCTGTTTTTCTCAGGATAGAACACTCATTGTCCTTTGCCACGATTTCCTTGCCATCCGGGTTGTGGAGCACATTTTCCTCACTCCAGCTATAGCATGTATCTCCCACAGCAAAATGTGGTCCCATCTTCTCAACTATGAGGATAGGCAGTTTATACACTATGTCATATTTGTTTGCCATGACGTATGCTGTCGTATTTGTTCCTATTGCAAACTCTCCTATAGGAAGAGTATCCCTTCCGCCCAAAAGATTCTCCTTTATATACGCCTTGTTCTTCTCCATATCCGGATAGTTGTCACATGTGTAGTCCGCTATTTTTCCATCTTCAAATGTGAGCTTGAGATTCACATATTTCAGGCCATCCAGGAACACCTCGCTTACGTTTAATGTTCCGTGGGTTCCGGTGAGCTTCGGTGAAGTGAATACCTCTCCAACAGGTATATTTACATCGGCCACGCAGTTCTCAAAATTGGTCTCCTTCGATGGGTCTGTCATCTCGTGCATCATAACAGTCATATCAGTAACATTTGCACCCTGACCAACAACCCTCACATGGTCAGCCTTATCAAGCTCATCTATCATGCTCTGATGAATCGCTCTGAACAGATCATTGTCCAATGTGTTGATCCTGACAGTATCCCTGAATATATCTCTGTATCTGTCTCCGATCTCCGGCACAGGGTATGCTATTATAGTGAAGCTGCACTGATCTTGGGCTATATATTCATTTACGATCTGTGAGCTCATTGTGCGGTATGAGATCGCAACCTCCTGCTGTTTCTTGTCGAGCACAGGATTCAGTTCACTGTTCTCCGGCTCAAATGGATTCTCGCCGAACACCTCGACCACCGCAGGACCCGCATATACTGAAGCCTCATAGGCCATATTCTTGTACGCCTGTCTGAGCACCTCGAGCTTTCTCTCCATAAGCTTCTTGTCCATGAAGAGTGCCTCATCCATCCTGTGATCGTACTCGAGCTGTCTGTTTGGCACACTTGACGAGTAACCTATCCTGTGTATAAGTCTCCTGTTGATCCTGTTTGCCGCATATCGGTAGCATATCGGTCTCAGCCCCATCTGCTCAAACTGCAGTATCGCGGCTCTTATCATCCTCTCCTGTCCAAGGAAATATCGGATATTTACAGTTTTCTTCTTAGAGAGATCTATTCCGGCAGCCTCGAATCCCAGCCTGTAACCCTCGGTAAATGTTCTCGCCATCGCCTCTATCTCAGAATCCGGCAGGGTGCTCATGAAGATAGCCGTATCGATCTCATTTTTTCCTACATACTCTCCATATCTGTACAGATATGTGACATCGTCCAGATCACTGTTCATGATGATATCCGTCGCAAATGTGAGATCAGGATCAAGCTGCTCTCTTATTCTGTAGGTCATCCAGAACTCGGCATAGTCATTCTCAAAATAGTACACCGCCGATTCCAGATCCTTCACGGAAAAATCATCCTGGAACATGAAATATATCTGGACAAACAGTTCCGCAAGCAAAGTTATGTCAACTACTCTGCCCTCAAATGCGTACACTGTCATTCCTCTTATCTCGTTGTACACAAAGCCCATGAGCTGGGCGATGCGCTTTATCTCCTCTTTGTCACGGGTGTAATCCTTTGAAAACTCACCCATGATATATCTGTAATTTGCATAGCTGCTATTGTAGTTGTCTCCCAGTATGTCATTGTACAGTCCGTGGTTCATCGCCTGAAGCTGGTCAAGACTCCTGTCTGGTAGCGCGTCATTTTTTACCAGTTCCAGAACGTCTCCTATTCTGGCTATAAATCCGGCAACATGACTGAAATAATCTCTGTACGGCTCCTTTACCAGTGATTCATGGATTATCTGTCTCACACGTTCCATGATAAGCTCATAGCGCTCTTCTATATCATCATATTCTTCTGTAAGATTCTTATAATAATTCATCGCATGCCCTTTCTATAATCCCATCAATAAAAATATAACAGACGCTCCAAGAACTATAACATTAAGTATGATCGCCATCTTCTTGTTTGTTATACCTCCGTTGTCCGCCCTGTAGCCTATGGCCGAAAATACCAGGCCTGTAAATGCCATCAGCATCGCGCTGACCATGAGGACTCCGTACACCCTCTGGACCTTTCCCTGGGTAAGTATGGATTTTATGATGGATATGACCACAAACACTCCGCCAAATCCGCCCAGAAAGTATCCAATTATGGTGTCCGTCGGCAGACCCGGTGTCGAAACTTTGAATTCCTTACTTCTTTGCATGATATCTCCTGATAAGTTTTGCTGTAACGTAATATATACAATATCCTATGACACCACCAAGCGTATTCATGATGATGTCGTCTATGTCGAACACACCCAGTTTGGTTATGTACTGCGCCGTCTCTATGGCGAGTGTAAATCCCAGAGAGTACAGCAGTGCCTGTACAAATGTCGTGTTCTTATTTCTCGCCCATCTGAGCAGCATGCCAAATGGTATAAATGCGATTATATTGCCATAGAGATTCAGAAATACGCTCATGGGCGACATCTGATCTCCATATGTGATAAACCGCTGTATTTCCTGCAGAGGGTGCAGATTGTATCTGCGTTCATCATATCCCCCTCTGCCAAACATATCGCTGAAAATAAGAAAGTAAACGATACAGATTATATAAAGCACAAACAACACAGAGCACACAGCCCTGAGTTTTTTTCTATCTATCTGCTTCAAAATATTGCTCCTGTCAGGACAGGTCTGCAGCTTTACGCATCTCCATTATTCTGTCAAGAAGCATGTCTGCACACTCTTCCTTTGACATCATCGGAAGTTCACTGATACTGTCCCTTGTAATGAGAGTGAGAACATTGGTGTCAACACCAAATCCCGCCCCTGCGACCTTTAAATTATTTGCCGCAATAAGATCTATATGCTTTGAATCTATCTTCTTCCTTGAATTCTCTATGAGATCCCTCGTCTCCATAGAAAATCCGCAGATGATCTGATCCTGTATCCCCTTTTCAATTCTCTGATTTCCAAGTGCAAGCAGAATATCCTTAGTTCTCGAAAGCTTGATGCTCATGTCTCCGTCAGCCTTCTTGATCTTGTGTTCTGCCACCTCAGCAGGCCTGTAATCAGCCACCGCAGCAGCCTTGATGATCACGTCCTGCTCTGTACTTCTGTCCATGACAGCCTCGTACATATCCTGAGCCGATGTTATGTCAACCACATTGACAAATCTCGGCGGCTCTATCTCCACCTTGCCTGTGACCAGAGTGACATCAGCGCCCCTGAGCATGGCCTGTCTGGCAATGGCATATCCCATCTTGCCTGTGGAATGATTCGTTATATATCTGACCGGGTCTATGGCCTCACGGGTAGGGCCTGCCGTAACCAGCAGTCTCACCCCGGCCATATCCTTTTCTTTCGCTATGGCCTTAAGGATATAATCCTGAAGAACCTCCGCATCAGGGAGCTTGCCCTTGCCTGTGTCTCCACATGCAAGGTATCCAGTTGCGGATTCCACTATCTCATATCCATATGACTCAAGCTTCTTTATATTGTCCTGTACTATAGGATTCTCTATCATTCCGGTATTCATGGCCGGGGCTATGATCTTAGGACATTTTGCCGGCATGATCGTGGTGCTGAGCATATCGTCTGCTATTCCCCCCGCTATCTTGCCGATTATGTTGGCCGATGCAGGTGCCACCATGAACACATCCGCCCTCTTTGCCAGCGCAACATGCTCCACGTTGAACTGGAAATTCCTGTCAAATGTGTCGACCAGGCATTTGTTGCCTGTGAGCGTCTCAAATGTGATCGGATTGATAAAGTTTGTTGCGTTCTCCGTCATGATGACATGCACATCCGCATGCTTTTTCACCAGCATACTTGCCAGGTTGGCTATCTTGTAT
>CAVCCL010000234.1:0-14008 GCA_963600665.1 Bifidobacterium catenulatum
CTACAGCCTCCTGCACCTGGTCAAGGGCCTCAAGACTCTTCTTGACTCTGGCTTCACAATGTCCACACATCATACCTTCGATCTTCATTGTCTTTGTCATAACTTTGTCCTCCTTGATTCTATATCTCTTATTTTTATCATAAATGTCTGTCAAATTCAACCTCAGCGCATTTGTAACAACACAAAAACTTGACAGGCTCATGGCAAACGCTCCGAACATAGGATTGAGCGTCCAGCCAAATATTGGGATCCACACGCCGGCGGCGAGTGGTATTCCAATTATATTATATATAAATGCCCAGAAAAGATTCTCCTTTATATTCTTAACTGTTGCCCTGCTGAGTCTTATGGCCGCTGGAACATCTGTGAGCTCACTCTTCATGAGGACAACATCCGCAGCATCAATGGCTATATCTGTACCTGCACCTATCGCAATTCCTATATTTGCCCTTGTGAGTGCAGGAGCATCATTTATTCCGTCACCCACCATGATCACATGCCCCTTCTGCATGAGATCTCTTACAACGCTCTCCTTGCCGTCCGGACGCACGCCCGCTATTACTCTGTCCACGCCAACCTGCTCTCCTATGGCCTTGGCGGTTCTCTCATTATCACCGGTTAACATAACTACCGAAAGTCCCATCGCCTGAAGCTGGCTTATGGCCTCTGCGCTGTCCTCCTTCACTGTGTCAGCCACGGCTATTATTCCAAGAACTCTGTAATTTCCATCACTCTCCTCGGCAAAGAACATAGGTGTCTTTCCCTGCTGCGATACCTTCTCTGCGTTATCCTTCATCGCCTCAGGTACATCCGCATAGCCCTTTATATAATCCATATTTCCACCGATGATCTTTCTGCCGTTCAGACTTCCCATCAGACCGTTGCCCGCAACAGCCTTGAAATCGGATACCTCATAATTTTTATCCTTCTGTGCATCACCTGTCTGGTAATTCTCACTGTAATATCCAACCACAGCCCTTGCCAGAGGATGCTCTGACAGCTTCTCCAGAGCCGCAGCCTTCTGCATCAGCTCGTCATCACTTACTCCATCTGCCGCCAGTATATCCGTCACAACAGGCTCTCCCTTTGTGATCGTTCCGGTCTTGTCCATGACCACTATGCTGCTCTTTCCTGTCTCCTCAAGAGCGGTCGCCGTCTTGAACAATATTCCGTGCTTGGCACCTATTCCATTTCCCACCATGATCGCAACAGGTGTGGCAAGTCCAAGAGCACATGGGCAGCTTATAACAAGCACTGATATGCCTCTTGCCAGCACATAACCGGCATCCTTACCTACTATTATCCACACTATCATCGTGATAAATGCTATCAGTATAACAACAGGTACAAACACTCCCGAAACCTTATCAGCAAGCTTTGCTATAGGCGCCTTGGTAGCTGCCGCATCACTTACCATATCTATTATCTTGGACAGTGCGGTATCGGCACCTACCTGTGTCGCACGGCATTTCAGATAACCCGACTGGTTTATCGTCGCCGCAGACACTCGGCTTCCTGCAGTTTTGTCCACAGGTATGCTCTCACCCGAGAGAGCTGACTCGTCCACGGCGGAATCACCCTCAAGGACTACTCCGTCCACAGGAACGCTCTCACCCGGTCTAACGGCAAATATATCTCCAACCGCAACCTCGTCTATATCCACGGTGACCTCCTCACCATCCCTGATGAGAACGGCTGTCTTCGGGGCAAGATCCATCAGCCCTTTGAGCGCGTCCGTAGTTCTTCCCTTTGAATATGCTTCAAGTGTCTTGCCGACTGTTATAAGCGCCAGTATCATGGCCGCAGATTCAAAATAAAAATCATGCATGAGCGTCATGACACGCTCGCCATCACCTGCTGTCTGTGCCGCAGTCATGGCATAGAGCACGTACACGCTGTATATGAATGATGCACCTGAGCCCATGGCAACAAGCGTATCCATATTAGGTGAGCCGTGTATAGCGCCCTTAAATCCACTCACAAAGAATCTCTGATTTATCACCATCACAATTATGGTGAGCAGCATCTGCGTGAGTCCCATCGCCACATGATTGCCGTCAAAGAAGCTTGGAAGCGGCCAGTTCCACATCATATGGCCCATTGATATATACATGAGCGGAATAAGAATTATGACGGATGCCACCAGTCTCTTCTTCATTTTTCCAAATTCTTTGTCTGCCTCACTCTCACCGGAACCGCTGCTCTTCCCACCTGAATGTGCAGCATTTCCACCAGTGGATCTTCCACCCGCCAGACTTGCACCATATCCGGCCTTCTCAACTGCCGCAACTATAGTTCCGCTGTCGGCTGTTCCATCCACCATCATGGAGTTGGTCAGGAGGTTCACCTGGCACGAGGTAACTCCCTCAACATTGGATACGGCCTTCTCGACTCTTGCACTGCATGCACTACATGTCATTCCTGTCACATTGTACTTGTCCATATATTTCACCTTCCTTTTTCAAACATCAGTCTGTTAGTAACTAACTTCACCTGCCAATAACTGGCATATCTATTTCATAAGTCTGGTAACCGTATTTACCAGATCCTCTATAGTATCATCCTTGCCATTTCTTATATCGTCTGCAACGCATGTCCTGATATGTTCGGCAAGGAGCTGTCTGTTGAAGCTGTTGAGCGCCGCATTGATCGCCGATACCTGGAGCACGATATCTGTGCAATAGGCATCATTTTCAAGCATACTCTTCACGCCTCTTATCTGTCCCTCTATCCTGTTCAGTCTGTTGAGAAGCTTCTTATACTCCTCGTCTGTCCTTGTCCTCACCCTGGCTTCCACATCGCTTATCTCTCCGCCATGATGACAGCAGCATTTCTTCTGTTCTTCCATATATCTTTCCTCCATCCTTGTACATCAGCCATTTCTGTTCACATTTCAAATGACTCAGCATATATGCCATCTGTTTATTATCTGCACATTACGGCTGTTAAATTCTCTTTTCATCCACGGATTATATACCCCCTAGGGGTATGTGTCAACAATAAAAAATCCTCATAGACCAATATGTATACCACATTTTTAGTCTATGAGGATTTTTCTCATTTAACTTGTATATCAGTGAACTGTTTACTCTGTTGTATCCAGATCGCCCATGTCGATATCAGCATCTCCGATATCAATCGCATCTGCGTTTGACTCATCACTGCTGTCTGAATCATCAGTATCAGTTATATCAGTCTCATCAATGAGGCTGTCGTCACTTATATCAAAATCTGAATCAGTGTCAATAACAGAATCAACTGCAGATGAATCATATGTCTGCTGGTTCAGTACATCCTTAAGATCTATCATATCTCCCGTAGTTGCATCTAACATGATGAGCTGTATTGGATAATCCTTATCAAGGCTTCCGTCCTCCATCTTGTCGCACTGTGCAAATACCCATACAGGGCTGTATGTATACTTATCTCCATCCTTGAGCTTGTAGTATGTAAGTCTTACATCGTTGAACTCGATGGTGCTGTACTGTGTCTTGTTGTCTGTATAATACTTATTTACAGCCTCCGGAAGCTTCTTGAGTGCATCTTCCCAGCTTATCAGATCAACGTTGTCCTTCTTGTCTCCTGTTGCTCTGAATGAATCAAGGCAATATGCTGAGATAAGTCCATTGTCATCAATACCGAGCTGGAATGTCTCATCCATGGTGTCATACCACACGTCATCACTCGTTGTGAGTGTGTCAAGGCCGTATACATTAGGTGTATATGGAGCCACACCGTCCACAGAACGCTTATATGTTACCATATAACCATTCTTCTCTGCTGCAACTGTGTTGTATGATGCATCGCTGTAATCCCACAGCAGATCAAAATTACTTGTCTCTATGACATCTGAGATTCCACATGATGCAAGGAAATCTGTTCCCTTCTGCTCAGCATCTGCCGCACTGATGGAAGCTGTGTTTGCGGAAGCCTCCTCGTCTGAATATTCACTGCTGTAGCAGTATACACTTGTTGCGCCATCCTTAGGTCTGTACTGTATAAGCTGATCCGATGGATAGTAATCCAGTGAGAATCCTCCGCCTGTGGACATGTCATCGTCACTTCCATAGAATGTTACCATGAACTCGTTGTCCCCTACAGATCCGATGAATGTATCTCCACTATAATCTCCGGCACCCTCTCTCGTATCAGACGCTGTCTTGAGCTCATCCTTGAGAATCTTCATGTAATCCTCATAATAGCTCTTGTCGTCATCCGATGTTACCTGATCCATCATAGCCTGAAGCGAATCTATCTCTCTCTGTACATCCTCCTTGTACGGCTTATCCCAGTTATATACATATACACCGGCGCTCACGTCAAATATATTCTCGCACACACGCTTCTTGTAGTCATTGTCTACATTGTTAAGCTCGTAGTACAGCACTGACATCTTATCTGTGTCAGGCACCTCTATCTCTGTGGCATTTATGGATACATCAGTGAGACCTGTATCTGCATTGATACCCTCAAGCTTGCCATTGTATGACTCCGGTACGTCGAGTCTTGATGCCAGCTTACCGCCGCCACCGCCGTTCTCGTCGTCTCCCATGTTGTAATCCACCTTCTTCTTGCCACATCCTGTGAGCGCAGTTCCTGCCACAAGTGATGTCACCAAAAGCAGCGCCGCTGCTTTTTTGTAACCCGCTTTTCTCATATAAAATACCAACCTTTCCTTACTTAATTGAAGTAATTATAATATATTTTCCCCGCTGACACAACACCATCTGCTATCACTCTTTTGTGATGATGACCTTGCCGTCAACAACCTGCACCTTGACCTTATTGCTGTCGATTCCGGCAGCAGCCAGCATATCAGGACTTATCTGTACACGATTTGCCTTATCGAGTATCGAGAACTCCTCATGTGAATCATCAGATGAGAAGCCGTCTGTCGTCAGCTCGTTCATTCTGTCCTTGTAAGATTCCTTCATGATCTTCTCTGTGCTAATCTTACCGTCCGCGATCATAACCACACGTCCCACCTTATTTGCAAGACTTATATCATGTGTAACTATGATTATCGTTATCCCGAGCTCTTCGTTCAGCTTTCTGAACAGATCCTGTATCATGTTGGATGTCTTGCTGTCCACGGCTCCTGTAGGCTCATCCGCAAGAAGTATCTTCGGATTATTTGCCAGGGCTATGGCTATGGCAACTCTCTGCTGCTCACCACCTGACATCTGGGATGGATATGAATTTATCTTGTCCTCAAGTCCCACTCTGCAGAGCAGATCATGGGCTCTGGCATATTTGTCTTCCTTGTTGCTCTTGTCGAAGTACATAGGTACCTGAACATTCTCTATGGCTGTCATATATGGCAGAAGGTTTCTGGAGTTTTTCTGCCACACAAATCCTACAGTGTGCTTTCTGTACTCCACAAGCTCCTTATCCGTCATCGCAAACAGATCCTTGCCGTCGACATACAGCTTTCCGGCCGTAGGCCTCTCCAGTCCTCCGATCATATTGAGAAGTGTGGACTTTCCTGATCCGGACTTTCCTATGACTGCCATGAGCTCGCCGTATTTGATGTTGAGCTCCAGGCCCTGAAGAGCCATGACCTCCACATCGTCCGTCTTGTATATCTTGACAAGACTGTCACACTCTATGATATTCTCCTCAGAACCAAGGCGTTCCCCGCTGGCTTCTTTATCTGCGCCAGCCTCGGGATCTGCTTCCACGGCTTTCCCGCCGTCAGTGCCCTCGTCTTCCTGAAGATCCATGCCGTACACGAACTCCTGCGGCTCCTGGCCATCCGTGTTCTCCATGTCCTGTGTCTCCACATCCGGTGCTATAGTTTCAGGCTCCACAGCATCGTTCTTCTTTTTTCTGAATAAATGCTTATCGCTCAACTATCTCACCATCCTCTATCTCATATACTACATCACCGAGCTCCATAAGCTTCGGATCATGTGTCGTCATGACTATCGTTATTCCTTCCTTGTACACCAGCTCCTGGAACAGCTTCATGACTGCAAGTCCCGAAGCCGTATCAAGGGCTCCTGTAGGCTCATCCGCAAATATTACCTTTGGCTTATGAGCCACCGCTCTGGCTATGGCAACTCTCTGCTGCTCTCCACCTGACATCTGATTTGGAAAATGCGTCATTCTGGATGACAGTCCCACCAGATCGAGTACCTCTTTTATACGGGCATCCCTGTTGCCCTCATATTCCGCAAGTCTGAGCCCGAAATCGACATTCTCATACGCACTCATGATCGGGATCAGGGCAACCGACTGGAATACAAATCCTATATTGTATCTTCTCAGCTTCTCCTTTTCCTTCTCGTTCATCTCGCTGTACACGTGGCCGCCGACTATCACTTCTCCCTCAGTAGGCTCATCCAGCGCGCTCAGGATATTGAGCAGCGTCGTCTTACCCGATCCTGAACGGCCTTTGAGTATAGTGAGCTTTCCAGCCGGGACTGTTATATCTATTCCCTTGAGTGCATAGAAATCTTCTCCGCTTCCAAGTCTGAAACAGCGTTTGATTCCATGTGCCTCTATCATAATTTCATCCATAGATTAATCCTCCCCCAGCTTTAATGCCTGTGTTATATTCATCTTCTTCAATATAGTTCTTATGACTACGAAACATACAACAAACATAAATACAACAACCGCTGTGAGCTTTATGATGTCGTAAGGATCCACAGCTATCGATATCGCTATGTTGTGTGATTCCGGCAGATAAACCACGGCAACCAGCTTGACGAAAAGCGCCGTAGCCGCAGCACCGACTCCGTATCCCGCCAGACTGGCAAGTACCGAGCTGAATATCTGCTCATTTATGAGCATCTTGTTAATCTCACGCATGCTCATACCCATAGCTCTGTAGATACCAAACAGAAGCTCTCTCTGTTTGATGGATGTTATCCAGTA
Source organism: Bifidobacterium catenulatum (assembly GCA_963600665.1). Taxonomy (GTDB): domain Bacteria; phylum Bacillota; class Clostridia; order Lachnospirales; family Lachnospiraceae; genus Coprococcus. The sequence goes on from CAVCCL010000234.1 coordinate 6,883, forward strand.
TATCAGGAATCCCACCGTACAAAGTATGATCGCTATGATAAATGACAGTGAGAACAGACCATTTGTTATGAGCACCAGAGGTGACTCCTGCATCTCTGACACATCCTTATCCACGCTCTCATACTGCACTATATTGACATCTTCATCACTGAGTGCCTGAAGTACATCCTTGTAGTCGACTCCATCCTTGAGATTCATCCATACCTGGTATGGTGTCTGGCTGAATGCTCCAACAACATATGCATAGTTGGCAACTACGAGGTATCTCTCCACCTCCTGCATCTCTCCCTCAGAATCCTTCTCATATACATACTGCTGGAATCCCGGGAATGCATCCACTATGGCACATACCGTTCCGCTAGGAGATGCGATCTCCTCCTTCTCCTTGCTTGCAATAGGACTGTATCTCGCATAGTTTATGGAATCTCCAACTTTTATGTTGTACTTCTTTGCAAGGTTTGATGAAATGATGACTCCATTCGACACGGTTGCAAGGTCATTCAGGTAATTGTACCAGTGCTCCTTGTTGAGTCCGCTCTGCAGTCTGGCCGTCTCGCCGAACTCCTTGGTGTTGATACCCATGAGCACGCTGCCCGCCAGCTCCTCGCCGCCTGCTTTTATGACGGCATTGTCGTCGTATATGACTCTTGTCACCTTGTCACACAGGCTGTCCTCGAGCTTTGTAAATCTCTCAAAATCCTGCTCTGTGTAATACCAGTGGGTCTTCTTGTCTTTGTCTACGTATGTTCCTCTGGTCCACTGCTCCTGTACCACAAGATCCGTTCCCAGATTGTAATCTATTCGCTGTGTCTTGTTCTTATTTATTGTTCTTGCCATGTTCGAGTTGAACATACCCATAGCTATGGTCATGACAAGGAACACCGATATGAATCCCTGCTTCTTGACCGTACGTGTGATCTGCAGGAATGATGCGTACACAGCCGGTGACCATCTCTTTCTTCCGATCCTGTATATCAGTCTTATCAGGTATTTGATGAGTCTGAGCACCAGAAGTCCCACTGCAAATATAAAGAGTGAGGAGTTCAGGAAGATGACCGGATCAGGTCTTGAACCCGCAAGTATATCGAGTGCTATCGTCGATTTCTGCTTGTTGTAATTGTACAGGAGGTATATTGAAAGTGCCACAAGGATGACGTCCACAAAGAACTTCTCCCAGAATGGCTTGTAATTTACCTTTCCTGTTCTGCTCTTCTGCTCCACTATGGAGTTCTTAGCGTATTTGAACACCGGAAGTGTCACAAATAATATAGCTATAACAGCGGCAGCCAGACTGTATACTATCATCCACGGATCTACTCCATAGAAATGAGTATCCTTAAATCCAAACTGCAGGAACGAATCCGTGCTTGCCGCAAGCTTACACAGAAGATATCCTATAGGTATTCCTATCACTATGGCTATCGCCGACAATATTGCCGACTGTCCAAGGTATATTCCGAGAACCTGCTTCGTGCTGGTACCACGGCTCTTGAGCATGGCGATCTCTCCATCCTCCATCTCAAGTATCTGACTTGATACCATGTAAATGAATGCCAGAAGCAGAACCAGTATTGGGAGCTCCAGAACCCAGATGATTATACCGATCGTTCTTGCATCGCCTTTATAATCTATGAGTACACTGCTGAAATTCTGCTCAAAATATTTGTCTGACTTCTCAAATGACTGGAGATAATACAGCGTGTCCATGGCATTCTTGTGTGTTATCTGTGAGTAGTCAAGCATTACATGATCCACGTAGTATATTGTGAGGAAGCCGTACTTGCCTATCATGTCGTTGAAGTCATCCTTCTTCACATATACCTCGCTGTCGAGATCTGCAAGCTGGTCATACCAGAAGCTGTCTGAGTAATCCTTCTCCTCAAATACACCTACGATCTGATACTTCATAGGATTGCCCTGTGAGTCAACGGCATCGCTGAGTCCGGTATCTATGCTGAATACCTCTCCAACAACAAGGCCGTATTTGTCAAGGTTTCTCTGTGAGATGATACAAGGATACACGCCATCCTCTGTCTTGGCATCCTCGAGTGTCGTTCCATATGTTATGTTCACATGGTCCTCTATCTGTGGCATATATGTCATGTTAAAGCTTGTCCTGTGATTCAGGTTGCTCTGGGTGTAACCCGCCTGAAGTGACAGGCTGGTCTGCTTCTGCAAGGCATCTATCTCCATGTAGTAGTTCCACATGTCCTCATATTTGCCGATCCTGCCAAGCACTGCATCGGCATCGGCATAATCGTCGACTGCGCATGAGCCCGATCTGCCGATGGTTGCCGGATACTTGTTCTGCTCTACCATCGCCGCGTCAAACTTGGACGACATGAGCATATCCAGCGCTCCGTTTTTGAACATTGGGTTGCACGATGCAACAGCCACCAGCAATATGATTCCAAGCAGGAGACATGCGTTTAACCACTTCTTGTTCAATAATTTATGTGATAAAAATTTAAACATTATATCTCCTCTCTGCTACTCTGCTGCTGCCGCATCTCCGCCGGTTGAATCCGATCCGCCATCTGACTGGCTGTCTGCGCCTGACTTTGAATTATCGGAACCATCTGATGAACTCGATGAGCCACCGGTGGATGTTGCTCCTGATTCCTTAGCTATGACATCGCCCTCTGAAAGACCTGACAGTATGACCGTCTTGGTCTTGTCAGCCTCGCCGAGAGTGACATACTGCTTTATGATCTCATCATCCTTGATGAGCCATACATAGTCATATTCATTTGAATTGTTCTTGCTTGTCTCATGATAGATCATATTGTTAGGTATCATGACCACATTCTCATAGGACTTTGTCGGGTAGCTGACCTGATATGACTTCGGCTTCTTGTAAAAGCTTGCATCGTCAACCTTTATATAATACTTCAGATCATCACTGCCTGAACACTTGGTTACGTGAACCCCGCCCTCTGAATCAGTGCTGATATATGACTTGGAGCTGTCTCCGGTGCTTCCGACACACACTCCGCTTATCTTCTTGCCGCTGTTGTTGTTCTTATTTGATATTGAAACCTTCTGGTTTACAGCAAGCTTTCCCTCTGATATGGATATCGCCAAGATCACATTGTCGTTGCTTCCGACTGTGAGTACATTTGCACCTTCCTTTACAGCCACATCAGTCTTCGCATCAACCGAGAGGACTGTTCCCGCCTGGTCAGCGTAGACGGTTATCTTTCCGCTTCCATCATTATTCTTGTTGAGCTTTTCTCTCTGTGCGTTTAAGCTCTTGATGGTTGCATTGTGTGTATATATCCTAAGATCCTTGTTGTATGTAACAACATTTCTCTGGCACACGAGCTGCTCCGCCATGTAGAGAGTGTTCTCTGCATCCGTTGGCGTTGCCACCTTGCCCTTCTGGTATCTCGTGATCTCATTTGTCAGCTCATTTATCTGATCATCGAAATCCTTGAGATCCGAGCTATAGGTCTGGTTCTCCTCGCTGATCTGGTTGTCTATATCCTTGACCGCCGCTGTTCCGCCACCGCTGTCAATGACAAACAGCACATCGCCCTTCTTAACCTTCTGGCCCTTCTTGACGTTGAGTGATGTGAAACGTCCATCGCATGGTGCGGTGTAGCTGACACTGTTGAGATCCTCCACCGAGAATGAATCGCTCTTCACCGTTGCTGTCTTCGTATATGAATCGAGTGCTACCGTGTATTCTGTGTAATCACTAGGCATGACCGCATCTGAAGCGTAGTATACGAGATCGCCTTCCTTGAGTCCGCTGACTACCTCTGTATAATTGTTGTCGCTGACTCCCGTCTCTATATCCCTGCGCTCCTTCTCACTGGAATCCGTCTTGACATAGACAAATTTCTGGTTGTTCTCCTCGTATATGGAATCATTTCCCACTGTGAGTACGTCCTTTGCATCGGATGTACTGAAATACAGTGACACCGTGTTGCCCACGCTGAGGATCTTATCTGCATCCTTCACACCCTTGAGCTTAAATCTTGTGTATGGAAGGCTTGACATGCTCTGTGCCACGGCTATCTCCTGATTGGTGTAGTTATATGGCACGATGTCATACTGCTTTCCGTCTATAACAGTGTACATATTCTTATACATGCTGTATGTATTCTTCTTGAAGTTCTCACCGGTTATCTCTATATATGGATCGCTGTAATCTGAAACCACTACCACGTTCTCACCGCCGCCGACAGTGTTCTCACTGCCGCTTATTTTCTTGGCGTATGTGACCGTGCCCGGACGGTCTGCCTTGAGCGTTCCGCTCTGCTTGACCTTATCCTCATCCTCGTCCTGCTGTGTAAGCTTTTTCTGCTCATACTCATATAGGAGATTATCGTACCTGTTGTTCTCCTCGTTTATGGCTTTTTCTGTTCTGGCCTCTGCGGCGCCCTTTGAATCACCGATCTCCTCACACGCCTTTATCTTCCAGTCCAGTTCAGCCTGATTCTGCTCGTATATCTTCTGTTTGATCTCATGTGAATACTTCTTCACATCCTGGGAATCTGCTCCCGAGCTGTCATCCCCATCCATCGATGTTGAAGAATCATCCACTGTTGAGCCTGAATCTGTATCGCTGCCATCGTCTCCCGATGCTGTGGATGCATTGCTGTCAGTCTCAGCAAGAACCGTGTCCTTCTTGACCTCGTCTCCCACATTCACATACACCTTTGACAGAGTCACAGATGTATCATAATAATAACAATAATCGGTTGGGACTATTGTTCCGGTCTTGATGACCTTTTTTCCTATATCTCCATATGTGACCGGTCTGTATGCCTCGTTTGTGCTTACAGGTTCAACGAGATCAGGAACCTTCTCGCTGTTCTCCTTGCCACAGCCCGCCATTCCTCCTGCCATGACAAATGACATTACCAGGCATGCTATTCTGGCGATCATATTCTTTTTTGTCCGTGTGCTGCCTTTATGCATAATATTCTGTCTCATCAATTTATCACCACCTGCTCTCCGGCCTTCAGTCCTGATTTGATAACTGTATAATCATCCACCGTATCTCCAACGGTAACTTCTACCGCATTCCTGTATCCGTCCTCATTTACAGTGTACACATACTTCTTCTCATCCGAGCCGTCAAACACAGCCTTTTTATTCACATATACAACGTTCTTTACCACAGGCTTGTCTATGACCATCTTGAGGGTATCTGCCTCGGTCACTCCGGTCATATCGCTGACAGGCTGAAATGTAAGCTTCTGCATCTCCTCTCCGGTGGCAGAGCTTGTATACTTCTCACACTTTGTGAGCTTCAGTGTAAATGTCGCCTCCTGGAAATCAGCGTCGTATGTCTGGCCCTCTTTGAATTCATATGAATCCGCTGTCTCTGATACATAATCAGACGAGCCCGAATCCACAGTTATGAGTGTATCGCCCGCTGTGACATATCCATACTGCAGATCTGAGTTGACATAAGTCACTGTTCCGTCCTTGTCTGCAATAACCTGATAATCCTTCATTCTCTCGTTCTGCTCTTTGATATATGTATCCGCCAGATCCATATCCTCCTTCGCTGCGGATATGTCACTGGAGTAATCCTGGCTGCTGTCTATGCTCGCCAGCCTGTTGTAATGATCTATGAGAAGCTGATCCTGCTCCTTCTGATCTGTATACTGATCTATGGTCTTCTGGATATCCTTGGCCTCAAACTGGATCATCACATCGCCTTTGGCCACCTTATCGCCCTCTTTTACCTTGACCTCCTGAACCTTGTAGTCAGACTGCTGTATCGAGTAATCATTGCTGCTGTATCCATCAGGCTTGAGCTCCAATGTCAAAGATGACTGGATATCTCCGCTCTTAACCTGTTCCGTATTGAATTCCACTTTGCTGTACGGCTCTATATTTATTCTGGAACTTCCTGCCTGTCCACCGGTACTGCCTCCGCAGCCAACCAGCGACACGGACATCAGACCGGCAATCGCTGCCGCCAGAACCTTCTTATTGAATATCGCTTTTGACACGCTCTATTCCTCCTGTTTTTATGAATATATTTGATTCTACCCCCTGTCAGCCCATATATCAAGAAAATCTCCCGGGAGTTAATATTAGTTAAAAAAAGAGAAAGCTTATATTTTAAGCTTTCTCTCGAAATAAAAAATGCGGGAGATGGGACTTGAACCCACACGCCGTTTCCAGCACTAGATCCTTAGTCTAGCCTGTCTGCCAATTCCAGCACTCCCGCATATCCTATATGTAATTGATAACCGCCCATTCTCTCACATCCGAAAATCCACAGGACTTTCAAAATAAAAATGCGGGAGATGGGACTTGAACCCACACGCCGTTTCCAGCACTAGATCCTTAGTCTAGCCTGTCTGCCAATTCCAGCACTCCCGCATATTTATGTGATGTCGATTTCAGTGCTCGTCACCAACGAATAAGATAATACCATCTATCGAATACAAAGTCAACAACTTTTTTCAGATTTTTATCATATTGGTGAGCTTTCTGTCCACGTCCTTCATAAGGTACTCCTTGAACGCTGTGTAATACTCATGTGTGAACTGTGTATACAGGAATTTATTCCAAAGATTACTGCAATATGTACTGTCAAAATCATAATATGAATCTGTATATACCAGACCATTGCTGAATCTGGTCACATCCAGATACGGTTCCTTTCCTGCATAGTTAAGTCTCATAACGAGGTTCTTCTGCTCACTACAGCAAGCAAAAGTCTCAAGAAACATCTTCATCTGATCCTTTGTTATTCTCTCTACGAACATATGTGCCTCCTACTCTGTGTCTTTACTCTCATTGGTCATCCCCCTAACCTCTATAATTATAGCATACGCCCCAGAATTATAAAACCTTTTCGCGCAACAAAAAAGAACCGAATGTGTATGTTTATACCACATCCGGTTCTTTTCACTTATATATAGAAGATTCTATATTATATATTATGATAACTGTGCCTTTGCAACCTCAACAAGCTTTGCAAATCCCTCAGCATCGCTGATAGCCATCTCTGAGAGCATCTTTCTGTTGATGTCAACACCTGCCAGCTTAAGACCATGCATAAGCTTGCTGTATGAGATGTCGTTCATTCTTGCTGCTGCGTTGATACGAGCGATCCAGAGCTGTCTGAACTGTCTCTTTCTCTGCTTTCTTC
>CAVCCL010000235.1:0-3659 GCA_963600665.1 Bifidobacterium catenulatum
CTCCTGTCCTGACACGTATCCATCACTGTTCTGCAGCTTTTCAAGTATTTTATTCTTCATCAGTTCTTACCTTCTCTCTCAGGATATCGTATACCGCCTCACATTTGCCTTTTGCTCCGGCAAATGGAACTATGTAACTCTCCCTGCCTCTGTCAAACTTAATTATATAATACTTCAATTCAGGATCAGGCTCTATCATGGTATACCCTGTGATAGTCTCATACGGTATCACCTTGCTGCCTTTCTTCTGAATGATCGTTACAACATCCTGGCCAAACAGATATGTCATATCATATGCGGATTTTCTAAATGATGCCTTAACCACATAAAATCCATATGCCATGGCCGCAATCGCAACAGCAGCCTTTATCATCCTGTAGTGGCCTCCCATCGCCCACCACACAAGAGCTATACCTGCCAGTACAAATATTATGCCAACCACCCGGTACGCTATCCTGGTGCTTTTTCTCTTGACTACCTTCTGTCTGATGATTCCATCTGCCTGAGTCTCCTGTTCTTCACGCCTTGCGCGCTCCAGCTCGTCCACGAGCTTTCCAGCCTGTCTGACAAGCACCTTCTGCCTGTAGGCTCTCGAAGTACCATTCTCTATGCTGCTTATATTTCTAATCTCTTCTCTGTGTTTTTTATTGTTCTTTTTTCTATCACTATCTCTGCTCATTCCATATCCCCTGCCAGGTCATGATTACTACTGATATGATCCCGGTTCGTATCCATGCGCTTTATGCACAATTATTTTCTCTTTTTTCATCACTTTTACGACTGTACTTATATTAGTTCAGAGACTAATATATATCAAGTTTTCAGCATTACAAAAGTGTTTACATTTTACCACGTTTAATCACCTTTTTTCCATATATAAAATCATTAAAAGGTGATTAACTAGCAAATACACAATATCGTGAAAACAACCTGTAAATAACAATTTTGGAGAGGTGAATTACATGAAGAATTTTATCGCGCGCATCAGTGGCACAAAAGACCTCACAGAGGGAAAACCTTCAAAGCTTATATTGAACTTTGGTCTGCCCCTTCTCTTTGGTCTGATCTTTCAGCAGTTTTATAATATGGTTGACTCAGTCATAGTCGGTCAGAAGCTGGGAACGGATGCGCTGGCGGCGGTGGGTTCTACCGGAAGCATCAACTTCATGATACTTGGATTCTGTATCGGTATCTGCAATGGTTTTGCCATTCCAGTTGCCCAGGCTTATGGAGCCAAGGATTTCAAAAATCTCAAGGCCTACATAATCAACAGCATATGGTCATCTGTTGCACTGGCTGCTGTTATAACTGTGGCTGTGAGCATATTCACCATGCAGATACTTAAGTTGCTGCGAACACCTTCAAATATTATTGATGATGCATATATATACATATTTATAGTATTCCTTGGCATTCCGGCCACGTTCCTCTACAACCTGACCGCCGGAATACTGAGATCACTTGGAGACAGCATCACACCTGTCATATTCCTTGTGGGATCATCGCTTGTAAACATCATACTTGACCTTATACTTGTCGTTCCTATGGGCGTAGCCGGAGCTGCAGTTGCAACAGTAGCTTCACAGGCCGTATCAGGAATCATATGTACTATATACATGACAAAGAAGCTTAAATACCTTGAATTCTGCAAAGAAGACTGGACTTTCAGCATGCGCCACTGCCTTAAGCTCTGCGGCATGGGACTTCCTATGGGGCTTCAGTACAGCATAACAGCCATCGGCAGTGTCATCCTCCAGACCGCAGTAAACGACATGGGTTCAACATACGTTGCAGCCGTATCCGCAGGAACCAAGATATCCATGTTCATGTGCTGTCCTTTCGATGCAATGGGTTCCACCATGGCAACATACGGAGGTCAGAATGTAGGTGCCAAGCGTCTCGACCGTGTGGATCAGGGACTCAAGGCCTGTATCAAGATGGGAATCATATATGCCCTCGTAGCTCTGGCTTTCTCCATCGTATTCGGAAAGCAGCTTGCACTTCTCTTCGTGAAGAAGGAACAGACAGAGCTCATCGGCTACATATATGAATTCGTGGTTGCCAATTCGGCATTCTACATATGTCTGGCACTTGTAAATATCGTGAGGTTCATGATACAGGGACTCGGCTACTCAACGTTCGCCATACTTGCCGGCATATGTGAGATGATCGCCCGTTCTGTCGCCGGTTTCATACTGGTGCCTCACTTCGGATTCATCTGCGTATCACTCGGAAGCCCGCTTGCATGGGTATGTGCAGATCTCTTCCTGATACCTGCATACCTGTGGGTTATGAAGCAGTTAAAACGGAAGTTTGGCGAAGATAACAGGGGCAACGCAAAAGCAGCCACGGCAACAGCGTAACTCACTGTACCTCCATCACGTATGAGTCCTTCCCCTCAAACGCAAATCCCAGCTTGTATATCCGGTTCTCTGGAACACCTGCAGCAAGCAGATCAGCAGTATAATTCTTATCATCTATCTGCCTGATCGCCCTTTCTGCAGTCTGTTCCAGATTATCCTCGCAGTTGGCATCCCTCACCTTGAATTCCATGATAAAAGCATCCATATCAACAGACTTTGGATACATGGCAATATCATATCTCCCTCTCCCGCTTTCACGGTTAGACACGATCCTGTATCTGTCCTTCAAAGAAACTATAAGTCCAAGCACCAACCCATGAAAAAAGTTCTCAGGCACCTTATCCGACGGTCTTTTCCCTACATCAAAATAGCTCACAGATGTATAAGTAATATCCAGCAGAGTTTCATTCAGATCATCTATCTTGTGTCCGAGCAGAGCCTTCACAAAATAATTATAGTTTGCCTCTCCATCGTCCATCATCCCCTTGATCTCATGTTTGAACATCTCCATAACTTCCTGGTTCGTCACTGACACATCACATTCTGTGATCTCACCACGCTTAACCACATTGTCTGCCTTTATATATCCAACTGCAAGAAGCAGCGACCACAGGCTGTTCTCGTCTCCGTCAAGATACCGAAATGTTATATTCTCATTGATACACTTATGAATCACTTCCCCATTCACAAGCTGTTCTATCTCATACTTGCTGCGCACGGGATGTCTTCTGATAATATCCCCGATCAACTTATTGCTGCTTGTATTAACCCAGAATGACTGAAGCTGTCCTTCACACATGTAGTTGTTTATCGACCACGGATTGTAGATATCCTTTCTTGAACCTATGATAAATCCATCATACATTGCCTTCACAGCTCTCATTCTGTCTATATCATGGCACTTCAGCGCATCCATAACCTCTTTCTCTGTAAAACCACAGCAGTCAGTATACTTGTCGCTCGTCATCGTGTAAACCTTAACATTATTCAGATCTGAAAACAGCGAATTCTTGGATACCCTTGTGATTCCCGTTATGAGGGCTCTCCCGAAATATGGATTCTCCTTTAAGGAATTATGGAAAATCTGCCTGCACGTGGCTATCATCTCATCCCAGTACCCATCCGTATACGCCTCGATAAGCGGTGTGTCATACTCATCAAGAAGGATAAGTGGATATACTCCATGGTGCTTGTATAGCAGCATACAAAGATTCTGTATAGCCGTTTCTACTTCAGAATCATCCCCCATAAATAGCGCTTCCTTAACCCGGCTATACTTGTTCCGTTCTGTATCAC
>CAVCCL010000236.1:0-2726 GCA_963600665.1 Bifidobacterium catenulatum
TGCCCATCTGTCGGGGGATGAGGTTATGAAGAACGCTTTCCTCAACAACGTGGACATCCACGCCACAACGGCTTCCGAGGTATTTGAGGTCCCTATCGATGAGGTCACATCTCTTCAGAGACGGCACGCAAAGGCTGTCAACTTCGGAATTGTGTACGGAATCAGCGCATTTGGTCTGAGTGAGGATCTTGGGATATCCAGAAAAGAGGCTTCAGACTTTATTGCCAAGTATTACGACACCTATAAGAGTATCAAGGCATATCTCGACGAACAGGTAGCTCACGCAAAGGAAAAAGGATATGTGACGACCATGTTCGGAAGGATCAGGCCTATTCCTGAGCTTAAGTCGTCCAACTTCATGCAGAGAAGCTTTGGCGAGAGGGTTGCCATGAATTCACCTATACAGGGAACCGCTGCGGATATAATCAAGATCGCCATGGTGAGAGTGAATATGAAGCTCAAGGAGCTTGGGCTGAAGTCACAGCTTATCCTGCAGATACACGATGAACTTCTTATAGAAACTGCTGAGGATGAAGTTGACACAGTAAAGAAGCTTCTCGTTGATGAGATGATGCATGCCGCAGATATGACCGTACCTCTTGAGGTGGGCGTTGCATCAGGAAATAACTGGTATGAGGCAAAATAATATGAAGATCATAGGAATAACTGGTGGTATCGGCTCTGGCAAAACCGCCGTACTTGATATAATGCATCAGGACTATGGTGCATTTATAATGGAGGCTGATGCCCTGGCTCACAGGCTCATGGAGCCGGGACAGATATCATACAATGATATAGTTGAACATTTTGGAACGGATATTCTTGACGAGGATGGCAGAATAGACAGATCGAAGCTTTCAGCAATCGTTTTCAGTGATCAAAAGCAGCTTGATGTCCTCAATTCGATAACCCATCCAAATGTAAAAAAAGCTATCCTTGAATCCATGGAAGAACAGTGCAGATCGGGATGTAAGCTATATGTTCTTGAGGCCGCGCTGCTTATACAGGATGGATACCTGGATATCTGCGATGAGATGTGGTATGTCTATGCGGATATATCAAAGCGGATTGAACGACTGTGCGCTTACCGTGGATTTACTGAAGAAAAAGCAGGAAAAGTCATAGCTTCACAGGAGCCTGACAGCTATTATGAAGCAAATTGTTCTAAAAAGATAGACAATTCAGGCGATTTAGAAAAATTGAGAAACCAGCTTAAACTTGTGATGGAAATTGAGCAATAGATTTTTTAGTTATTATCACGGATTGTACGGATAAAAAGACAATTTTTTTGGCTATTTCTATTGAGAATAATGGGGCAATGAGTTAAACTTTAACTATGTGTGTTTTCATTATTTCAAAGGGGGAAATAAACATGAAGTTTATTGATCAGTTAAAAGAAAAAGCCAAACAGAATAAGAAAACGATCGTACTGCCTGAGACATCAGACATGAGAACAATCGAGGCAGCCGGCAAGGTATTGGCAGAGGGCATTGCGAACATTATCCTGGTTGGAGACAAGGAAGATATCATGAGCAGAGCTGGTGATATCGATCTCAGCGGAGCATCATTTGTTGACCCTAAGAATTATGAGAAATTTGATGAATACGTGGATGCTTTTGTAGAGATGAGAAGAAAGAAGGGCATGACCGAGGCGAGAGCCAAGGAACTGCTTTTAACAAACCCATTATATTTTGGATGTATGATGGTTAAGCAGGATGATGCAGACGGAATGGTTGCCGGTGCGATCAACGCATCAGCAGATGTGCTCCGTACAGCACTTCAGACACTGAAGACTGCTCCTGGAACAAGAATCGTATCAGCATTCTTCCTGGTTGTAGTTCCGGATTGTCAGTATGGTGCCAACGGAACATTTGTATTTGCAGATGCAGGACTCAATCAGAGCCCATCAGCGTCAGAGCTTGCAGATATCGCAGAGCAGTCAGCGAAGTCATTTGAGCTTCTGGTTGATGAGACGCCTGTTGTGGCTATGCTGTCACATTCAACAAAGGGAAGCGCAAAGCATCCTGACGTTGACAAGGTTATTGAAGCTACAGAGATCGTTAACGCAGAGTTTCCTGATCTTCTGTGTGATGGTGAGCTTCAGTCAGATGCAGCACTCGTTCCTGAGGTTGCAGCATCAAAGGCACCTGGAAGCAAGGTTGCAGGACATGCGAATGTTCTTGTGTTCCCTGACCTCGATGCAGCGAACATCGGATATAAGCTTGTACAGAGACTTGCCAAGGCTGATGCATACGGTCCTGTTACACAGGGTATTGCAAAGCCTGTAAACGATCTGTCAAGAGGCTGTGTTGCAGACGATATAGTTGGTGTTGTTGCCATAACAGCTATCCAAGCTCAGGCTCAGGAGGATGGCAGAATGAAGGTAACTCCAAAAGAGAGATAGTAAAAGATAATTTTTAAAGATGATTTATTTACACATAAGTTGTGCAGGAGGATTGAAATGAAGGTTCTTGTAATTAATTGTGGTAGTTCATCACTGAAGTATCAGCTTATTGATTCTGATACAGAGGCTGTTATAGCAAAAGGACTGTGTGAGAGGATCGGTATCGACGGAAAGCTCACACATCAGACCATGGGTAAGGATAAGTATACAGTGGATGCCGCTATGCCGGATCACAATGCCGCTGTAAAATTTGTTCTTGACGCTCTTCTTGATACAGATAAGGGAGCTATCGCTTCACTGTCAGAGATCGATGCTGTTGGAC
>CAVCCL010000236.1:2736-3652 GCA_963600665.1 Bifidobacterium catenulatum
CAGAATAGTTCACGGCGGTGAGAAGTTTGCGAATTCAGTAGTTATAACAGACGAAGTAATGGCGGCCATAGAAGAGTGTAATGATCTTGCACCGCTTCACAACCCTGCCAACCTCATTGGAATCAGAGCATGTCAGGCACATATGCCGGGTGTTCCTATGGTTGCGGTATTTGATACAGCATTCCACCAGACCATGCCTGATAAAGCATATACATATGCAATACCTTATGAATATTACGAGAATTATAAGATAAGAAGATACGGTTTCCACGGAACAAGCCACAGCTTCGTATCCAAGAGACTGGCAGAGCTCATAGGCAAGGATATCAAAGATACCAAGCTTATCGTATGCCACCTTGGAAACGGATCAAGTATCACAGCAGTTGACGGCGGTAAGTCAGTGGACACTTCCATGGGACTCACACCTCTTGCAGGTCTTCCTATGGGAACAAGAAGCGGTGATATAGATCCTGCGATCCTTGAGTTCATTGCCGGCAAAGAGGGCAAGAGCGTTGAGGAGATAACAACTATTCTTAATAAGAAGTCAGGTGTATCAGGACTTTCAGGCGTATCAAGTGATTTCAGAGATCTTGACGCCGGCATGAAGGAAGGCAATGACAGATGTCGTCTTGCTCTCGATGTATTCTGCTATAGTGTCAAGAAATATATCGGAGCATATGCAGCAGCAATGGGAGGACTTGATGCGATAGCGTTTACGGCAGGAATCGGCGAGAACAATCCATATGTAAGAAGAGTTTCAACAATGGATCTTTCATTCATGGGTATCGATATAGATGAGACTAAGAACGAGATACGCGGCGAGGAGCAGAAGATCTCCACTGACGCTTCTAAGGTTCAGGTATGGGTAGTTCCTACAAACGAAGAGCTTGCCATTGCAAGAGAGACTGTAGAACTT
>CAVCCL010000237.1:0-6456 GCA_963600665.1 Bifidobacterium catenulatum
CACCACCACAAAGGACTGCCTGCTCACCGAAGAGATCTGTCTCTGTCTCTGTTCTGAATGTTGTCTCAAGAACGCCGGCTCTTGCTCCACCGATTGCAAGTGCATATGCAAGTGCAAGGTCAAGTGCCTTACCTGTAGCATCCTGCTCTACAGCAACAAGACAAGGTGTACCCTTTCCTGCCTGGTACTCTGAACGTACTGTGTGTCCAGGTGCCTTTGGAGCGATCATTGTTACGTCAACATCCTTTGGTGGCTTGATACAACCGAAATGAATGTTGAAACCATGAGCGAACATAAGCATGTTACCTGGCTCAAGGTTTGGCTCGATATCCTTCTTGTACATATCTGCCTGTAACTCATCGTTGATAAGAATCATAATTATATCAGCCTGCTTTGCAGCCTCAGCGGCTGTGTATACCTTAAATCCCTGTGCCTCAGCCTTAGCCCATGACTTGCTTCCCTCGTAAAGACCGATGATGACATTGCATCCTGACTCCTTAGCGTTGAGGGCATGTGCATGACCCTGACTACCATATCCTATGATTGCGATTGTCTTTCCATCAAGTAATGAAAGATTGCAATCCTGCTGATAATAAATCTTTGCTTCTGCCATTTCTTTAATCCTCCTAAATATGTATAAAATGACTTATATATTAACTACCACTTGGATAATTAAAAACGTATTAACCTCTGATGAGACCTGTGAGACCTGTGCGTACAAGCTCAACTATCTCATGTCCATCGAGCAGTCTGAGGAACGCCTCACACTTGGTTGTTGTTCCCGTAAGTTCTATAATAACCGAATCTTTGGAAACGTCAACTATATTCGCTCTGAAAATATCTGCAACTGAGATAATATCCTTTCTCTCGGACGGATTCGCCTTGACCTTGACAAGAACGAGCTCTCTGCATACAGACTTGCCCGGCTCAAGCTCCACGATATCCACTACATCCTCAAGCTTGTTGAGCTGTTTCTTGATCTGGATAAGGCTGGCTTCATCGCCGCTAACTGCAACAGTCATTCTGGAATAAGCAGGATTCTCAGTCTCTCCTACTGTCACACTGTCAATGTTATAACCTCTTCTACTGAACAGTCCTGACACTCTGCTCAAAACTCCCGATGTGTTGTCAACAAGCAGTGACAAAACAATATTACCCATCTATATGTACCACCTTTCAACTCGTCTCTTTAAAATGTACTAAATTATTATAGTTATAAACCACTTTAATGTCAATTTATAACGTGAATTTTGTAATTATTTTTATCTGTTATTTCTAATAATTTTTGTTGCGTATTTACAAATACCCCAAAACTTATAGTGAGATATCCGTATTTTTCCAAATATTTACTCTATGCCTAGGAGATTCTTGACTACAACCACACAGTTTGCCGCATCCTCGGAATATCCATCCGCACCGATCTCCTCGGCGTAGCTCTCGGTTATAACTGCACCGCCTATAACAACCTTGCTGTCCAGGCCGTTCTCCTTCACAGCTTCAACAACATCCTTCATCTTGACCATGGTGGTTGTCATGAGGGCTGACAGTCCGATTATGCTGGCGTTGTTATCCTTTGCCGCCTGTATTATCACATCACAAGGAACGTCCTTGCCGAGATCTATGACATTGAAGCCGTAGTTTCTGAGCATCAAGACTACGAGATTTTTTCCTATATCGTGAATATCTCCCTCGACAGTTGCCACGACTATCGTAGGCATATCTGAGCTGTCTTTATCCTTCAGGACAAGAGGGCTTATAACCCCTATCGCCATCTCCATGGTCTCAGCACTTGATATGAGCTGTGGCAGGAAATATTTTTTCTTCTCGAAGAGTCGTCCAACCTCATTTATCGCACCTATCAGATCGTTATCTATGATGGACTGGGGATCAGCTCCGCTGTCAAGCACAGCGTGTACATCGTCAAGTATTGATCTCTTATTTCCCTTTAGAACATCTATGTATATCTGGCTTTTTCCCTCCAGATCAGATCCTGCTTTGCCGCCGGATGCGCCTGCTCCCGGTGAGGCAAGCTCAAGAGGTTTGACATTCTCAATATAACGGACATCGCTCTCCTCCTTGAAAAGCAACATATCAGAAGCAAATGCAGCATTCATGAGCATGGTCTGGGAAGGGTTTGCTATAGCCATCGTAAGTCCACGAGAGATAGCCATGGTGAGGAATGCTGTATTTACAAACATTCTCTCAGGAAGTCCAAATGAAATATTGGACAGACCACAGATGGTTGCAAGTCCGTTGTTATAACAGTAGTTTATGGTTTTCAGACAGTTGATAGCGGCGTCCTTCTGGGCACCAACCGTTGCAACAAGTCCGTCCACAACCACATCATTCTTCGTAAATCCCATCTCATACGCAGTGTCAAGCACCGTGTTGATTATGTCCTCCTTCTCCTGCGGGCTCTCAGGAAGCCCCTTATCCGACAGAGGAAGGAGAATAAACATAGCTCCGTACTTCTTTACAAGAGGCAGTATCTCTTCCATCTTCACCTTCTCAAGGGATACTGAATTGACAAGCGCACGTCCCGGATAGATACGAAGTGCCGCCTCAAGTACCTCTGGTGAGCTGGAATCAAGGCATAACGGAAGGTTTACAGCCTGCGATACCTGATATACTACCTTAAGCATCATATCTCTCTCATCAATACCGTTCATACCGACATTGATATCAAGTATTGAAGCACCCTTATCTACCTGCTCTTCAGCCATATTCATGACAAGCTCCAGAGATCCCTCCCTGAGCTCAGCCTGAAGCTTTTTCTTTCCGGTCGGGTTGATCCTCTCTCCAACAACCTTAAACGGAGCGTCCAGATCTATTATGAGTGATGAACGCTCAGATGATATACATCTGACATGCTCTGAACTTATCTCAGGAACCGGCATCTTGGAAGCCATATCAGCAAGAGCCTTTATGTGTTCAGGTCTCGTACCACAGCAGCCACCGACCATTCCGGCACCTGCCTCGATGATCATCTTCATATCTTCAGCAAATTCCTCAGGGGTCATCCGGTATACACTCTTATCATTTACAAGTTCCGGCATTCCTGCGTTCGGCTTTGCAAATACAGGGATAAATGCGATGCTCTTCATCTGTCTCACAAGCTCTACCATCTTATCAGGGCCTGTGGAACAGTTTACACCTATAGCTGCCACTCCAAGATTCTGAAGAACATTTACTGCTGTTACAGGATCGGTTCCATACAGGGTGCGTCCATCCTCGTTGAATGTAAGGCTGGCGATTATAGGGAGATCTAACACTTCATTTGCAGCAATAACCGCAGCTCTGGTCTCAGCGAGGCTCATCATGGTCTCGACCACAAGCAGGTCACAACCACTCTCGTCTATGACCTTTATCTGTTCCTTATACACGTCGACCAGCTCTTCAAACTGCAGTTTTCCCATAGGATAAAGCATCTCGCCGGTCATGGTGATATCGCCCGCCACGAGGCCATGGCCTGCAGCCTTGACCGCTTCCTTAGACAATTCTACAAGTCTTCTGTTCATGTCCTCAAGGTCATCGGCAAGCCCATACTCGTTGAGTTTTATCCTGTTACACGTAAAGGTTGGAGCATACAGAATATCTGTGCCGGCGTTCAGATATGCAACCTGGAGGTCAAACATTATCTGTGGATGTTCAAGTATCCATTTCTCGGGGCACACGCCAAGAGGCATGCCTGCATTCATAAGGTTTGTTCCTGTGGCTCCATCAAGTATAAGTATCTTATCATCAAACAGTTTTCTGAAATCTGTCTTATTCATGTCTTATCTCCTCGTACTCAGGCCTGATCCAGACCTTCATCAGTTATTTTTCCATCGCCGTCTGCGGCTGCTGTTGCCAGCATGTCACATCTCTCATTTCCAGGGTTGCCGGCATGGCCTTTGACCCACAGGAATTCCACGTTGTGCGGCGCTTTTGCTGCAAGCAGACGTTCCCACAGATCCCGGTTCTTGACCGGTTCATTCTTGCCGCGCTTCCAGCCTTTTTTGATCCAGCCCTCTATCCAGTGCTGGTTAAATGCGTTGCACAGGTACTGTGAATCTGAATATAATTTCACATTACATGGCTTTATAAGAGCCTCAAGCCCGACTATCGCCGCCATAAGCTCCATTCTGTTGTTTGTTGTCTTTATATATCCCTGGCTGTATTCTCTCTCATGAAGCTGTCCCTTTGCATCGATAAACTGAAGAACAGCGCCATATCCACCAGGTCCATTTGGATTGCCTCTGGCAGATCCATCAGTGTACAATATTACATCCATATATGATCTCCATAATTATATTTTCTGTATAAATGAGTCTATGATACGAACAAGTCTTCCTGACGCTTCGTCGCCCGCCGCAATGATCTCCTCGTGCGAAAGCTCTCCGCCGAGGCCTGCAGCTTTGTTGCATATTGAGGAAAGACCAGCGATACGCATCCCCATATGTCTTGCAGCTATGGCTTCGCATACGGTACTCATACCAACCGCATCAGCTCCCATCCCCGCAAACATTCTTATCTCTGCGGGAGTCTCATACTGAGGTCCGGTGACCTGAATATATACACCCGACCTGAAATCAATATTATTTTCAGCAAATGCCTTTCTGATATAGCTATTAAGCTCCACATCGTAGACATGCGTCATATCAGGGAATCTCACACCCAATTTATCATAGTAACTGCAAATGAGTGGCGATGGTACAAATGTTGAAATGTGATCGCTTATCATCATGATATCGCCAGGCTCAAGCTTCTCAGATATTCCGCCGGCAGCATTTGTGAGCAGAAGCTTATCTACACCAAGCAGCCCTATGACACGGACAGGCATGACCACCTGGCTCATATCGTAGCCTTCATAATAATGAACCCGGCCCTGCATAATAAGGACTTTCCTTCCGTGGATGCTTCCGTATACGAAACGGCCTCTGTGTCCTGCTACTGTAGATACAGGAAAATGTGGAATATCACCATAATCCACATATACAGGGTTCTCAATAACGTCCGCCATATGTCCAAGTCCGCTGCCCAGAATAATGGCGATATCAGGAGTATCTCCTATCGCATGTCTCAAATACGAGGCAGCCTCCGTCAACTGATCATATGTTACCAAATCGTCACCCCCATAATACAAAACAAGGTCAGGATATTATTCCTGACCAGGATCTATATAAGTAATAACGGAGACGGAGGGATTTGAACCCTCGCGCCGGTTGCCCGACCTACCGCATTTCGAGTGCGGACCCTTCAACCTCTTGGGTACGTCTCCAATTACACTTTAATAATAGCAGATGACGGGCATTCCGTCATATACTATATTAAACAACTGTTCTGCCGCGGATACAGGAAGATTTACACATCCATGGGATCCGCTGTTCTTGTATATATCGCCGCCAAATGAACTTCTCCACGATGCATCATGGAATCCGATTCCAAGTTCGCCTATGAATGGCATCCAGTATGTTACAGGAGTCTCATAGTCATCGCCGATCAGCACAGCAGGTGTCTTCTTATACAGGATCGTATATACACCTTCAGGCGTTCTGTATTTGCCATTGTTTGCAAGGCTTCCGGTTACGCAGTCGGAATCCCACACAAGATTGCCATCTACATATGCATATACATGCTGCTGGCCAAAATCACACTCAATATATGAATCACCGATATCATCGCCGCCATCATGATAAACTGCAGCGTAGCAGTCAAACGGCGGTGTATGTGTTGTGGATTCTCCAGCTTCAAGAAGCTTCATGAGCTCTTCTGTCTCACCATCCACATCGATCATCCAGCCATACCAGGTATTCGCCAGAGTGATGACATCACCATTATGGGTTCTGAAATTTCTCGGCACACCATATGTATCGTATCTGCTTGCGATGTTCTCGACATACTCACGCACCTTGTCTTCTGAGAATTTCCATTTTCCCTTTACATTGCTGATCCAGTCGCCATATTCCTTGCTGGTAAGCTTCCATGACACCTGATCTATCTCATATGTAATGGTCATCTCAAGGATCTTTGCAAGCGCCTTCTGCTCATTCACGATCTCTTCACTGTCGGCTGTGAGCTCAGGACTCTCGTATGCGTCACTTTCCGATACATCAAGCACGGATTCACCTTTAACGATCGCCTCATCTATTATACAGCATAATTTATCAAAATCAAGATAATTTCCTTCAGATTCAGGAATAATTGTTGATTCTCCATCCTTGATCGTAACATAGGCGTCTTCAGGCTTCTCCATCTTCGACTCGTCAAGGCTGTCATAGCTCTTCAAAAGCTTCTCGAGAGCGGCCTTGTCATATGACGCCGAATAGTAAAGGTCATAATCTTTTCTCTTCAACATGTAATAAGGCCAAAGAAAACCATTCTGTTCGCTGATGATCTTCTTGGCTGTTATGTTCGGCTTTATATCAAGTGATATATCTTCCGGTTTTATGACATGTTTCTCACCGCCCCTAAGCT
>CAVCCL010000238.1:0-16660 GCA_963600665.1 Bifidobacterium catenulatum
CCCTAGAACAACCTCATATACAACAGCGGATATGGACCGCCCTCCTCATCACATTCCGTTCTCTTATACGTGACAAAACCCATGTGCTCATAAAATCCCACCGCCTCTGGGTTCTGTTCATTTACCGTGACTTCCTGTACTCCGTATTCACTGATTCCAAACTGAATAAGCTGTCTACCCAGACCTTTGCCACGTTCACCAGGTGCGAGAAATAGCATCTCCAGACGATCTCCGTCCGTTCCCATAAATGCCACTGGGACACCCTGCTCATCCTCCGCCACGATCAGGTGTTCCGCACCGCCCATAGCCTGTGGGACATATTCTTTTATGCGCTGTATCTCCTGCTCTGACAGGAAATGGTGAGTTGCCCGAACTGAAGACTCCCAGATGGGAAGCAGTTGGTCTATGAGTGATTGTGTCCGGTCTTTGACTTCAAATATTTTCATGATTACACTTTCCTTTTTTATATATAATACACCATAATTACATTTTTCTACACTGCTTTATGACTCCTCCGTCCATGTGACAGTCCCCTTTTTACATCACAGTAAGAATTACCACATTCATAAAACTGTCCATAAAATACTTTTCCATCCCCGTCTTTCATACGTGTCCTTATACACTTCTTATGAGAATCAGTGCAGTCGACACATTTACTTGCATAATGCGCCATTTATTACCTCACACCCTTCCTTGTCTGAATTGTTTATTTTCCTGATTTCAACAATGATCAATACAAGAGCAAATGCAAATGCCAGTCCATCGGCCACCGGTCCGGCCCACAATACGCCTTTTACACCTATGTAGTTACACATGATCATTACTGCAGGGATCAGAAAAACGATCTGACGGCTTAAAGAGATCGCCCCGGATAATACCGGCTTTCCAATAGCCTGAAAGAAGATTGCTGAAACCGTCTGAAAACCGTTCAGGAAACATAGCAGTGTGAATATACGGAATGACATCACAGAGAATTCATTATACAATCCACCCTGATTTCCAAACATAGCTGTGAGCTGTCTCGGGAACACCTGAAAAACAATAAAGAAAATTACAGCAAATAAAGTTGCCGCTTTTACTGCAATCGACAAAGTTTTCTTTACACGGACATTATCAGTCCGGCCATAATTATAACCGATGATCGGCTGCGCACCTGTGCCAATGCCTGTTACTATTGATGTGAGGATTGTATTAAATTTCATTACAATGCCAAATGCTGCCAGTGGAATATCTGAACCATACTTTGAATCAGCGCCGCAATGGACAAGATAATAGTTGACCACTGTCATAACAACCGCCACTGCTATCTGTGAGACAAAGCTTGACACTCCAAAACCAGACATTTTCCTTAACATGCCAAGTTCAGGCTTCATCGCCTTTACTTGAATCTTCACAGTTTTAAATCTCGGAACATACCACATGCTGATCGCGAAGTTTAAGATCTGTCCAATGACCGTTGCGATTGCTGCGCCTTCCATTCCCCAGCCTAATCCAAGAACAAATAATGCATCCAATATCACATTTGCCAGACATCCCACGATCATTGCGATCATAGTAAGCTGAGGTGTCCCGTCCGCGCGGATCAGGGAACACATTCCACATCCAACAATAACAAATGGGAATCCCAGCACGACGATCCGTCCATATTGTAATGCATAGCTGAGATTATCCGGTGTAGCTCCAAACAGTGTTATCAATGGTTTCAGAAAGACAACGCAGACAACACAAAAAACTATTCCAACAATTATCAGCCATGAAAATGTATTGTTGACACCTTTTTCTGCTTTCTTTTTGTTTCCACGCCCGAGTTCCAGACTTAAACAGGCTGCTCCGCCATCTCCAAGCAGAAGCGCGAGCGCCATGACTATCATATTCAATGGAAATACAACATTTGTTGCACTATTTCCCAGGGTACCTACACCCCACCCTATGAATATCTGATCGACAATGTTATACAATGCATTCACCACCAGGGCTACAACACTTGGAATCGCATATTTCATCATCAGCCTGCCTATCGGAGCCGATGCCAGCGGATCTTTTTCCGTTTCTTTTGAATTCATAATCTTCTAACCTCCATTATCTGTATTATATTTCTTTACTTCACACAGGATTTTAGAGTATATGATAATCATATAGTCAATGATATTGTTTTTTGATTTAACATACGTTTTTATTGATAATTCCAGTTGTTACTTTTATAATATTGGCAATAACTCTATTATAATCATATAGTTTTGGAGGCTTGTATATGAATAATTATCTCTCAATCGGAGAACTTGCGAATTTACGGAATATCAACGTCCAGTCTCTGCGTTATTATGAAAAACTCGGAGTCCTGGTTCCGGCATATATCAACCCCGAAAATGGATACCGCTACTATTCCTTAGAACAGATCATGATACTGGATACCATCATTCTCTGTATAGATCTTGGTATTCCTCTTAAGGATCTGAAAAACTATGTCAATGCCAATGGTGAACTTGAGTTTGAACATTTGCTGCAGGACGGTAAAAAAGCTGCAAAAGAAAAAATCAGGAAAATTGAAGCCAGCATTGATTCTATAAACAGAACATTGCAGCATATAAACGCGCAGAAAACATTCCAGGGCCAGGAAGGTTATTATTCCCGATATATTTTTGAACGATATTTTATTACTATTCCCTGTGAGACTGTTATGAGCGCCCAGGAATATGAGAAAAACCTAAGTCGCCTTTTTGCTCTTGCAAAAGAGCAGGATCTGCAGGCTTCCTTTCCTCACGGTATAATATCTACTTATTGTAATGGGCAGTTCACCGAATCAAATATGTTTTTGGAAGTTTTACCTGATGACTCTTCCGATGTCCAGAAAATATGTGCCGGAAACTATTTGTGTTTTCAGGAACCGCGGGAGATCCACTCTGACCCACTTGTTATATTTCCCCAAAAGCTGTTGAACCGTGAGAAGACAAATGTAATTATTTCCAGTATGTCTCCTGACACTTATAAATATGATAAAGTAACTTTAGAATTTCAGATACAAACATAAAAGGGGTCCGGGAAAACTCCCGAACCCTTTCAAAAATCTTATGTCAAATACATCTCTTACTTCCCACTGATCTTCCACTGAGCCGCCTCTGTCTGGAGAGTCACAAGCTTTGCATAAAGACCGTTCTTCCTCATCAACTCATCATGTGTTCCACACTCTGAAACCACACCGTCTGAGAGAACAACTATCTTGTCTGCATTTTCCACTGTTCTCATCCTGTGGGCGATGACGAGAACCGTCTTGCCCTTTACAAGCTTTGAGATAGCCTCCTGGATCTCCGTCTCGTTGTCCACATCCAGAGATGCTGTAGCCTCATCGAGAAGAATGACCGGTGCATCCTTTAAGAGCGCACGGGCGATAGACAATCTCTGACACTCTCCGCCTGAGAGCGTTGAACCATTCTCACCGATCACTGTCTGGTAGCCTTCCGGCAGTTTCTCTATGAAGTCATGGCATCTGGCAGCCTTTGCCGCAGCGATAACCTCCTCATCCGTGGCGTCCTTACGGCCCACTCGTATGTTTTCCATAACCGTGTTGTTGAACAATACGACATTCTGGAATACCACTGAAAATTCCCTCATCATGGCAACTGAATCAATAGGTGCGATATCCGTACCGCCAAGCGTGATCTTTCCACCATCAGCATCATAAAAACCCGCCACAAGATTTGCGATCGTACTCTTTCCACCGCCGGACGGACCGACAAGTGCAGTCACCTGCCCCTGCCTTGCAGTAAATGACACATCTTTAAGCACTGGCTTTCCAGGCTCATAAGCAAAGCTTACATGGTCAAATGTGATATCGTAACCATTTGTCTTGTATTCCTTCTGTCTGTCCTCTTCTTTGTGATTCTGTATCGCCTTGAGTCTGTCGACCTGGAGATCAACGCCAAAGAGCTCCGCCATATTTGACATGGCTCCTGAAAGTGGATCGTACAGTCTGGATGCCGCGATAAGGAACAATATATAGGAGAACAGTGTTGTCTCGCCATTTATCATAAGTGAATTACCAACCACTATGACGGTTGCAAGTCCAAGTCTCAGGAACATCTGTCCTGTTGTCACAAGGCTGGCAGTCATCATCTCCGATGATATCTGTGCCTTCTCGGCGGCGTCCATCTTGGCATCGAGTTTTCTCATGTATGCATCTTCCTGATTGCATGCCTTGATGTCCTGTACGGTCTCCAGGCATTCCTGGATCCCATCAGCCAGCTCAAGCTTTGCCGCCATGTGTTTTCTGCCCTGCTTTGACTGAAGCTTTCTTGACAGCAGCACTATGGCAAATGCGATAGGTGCCACCCACAAAAGCGCAAGTCCCATTCTCCAGTCATAGACCAGCAGCACTACACACACTATTGCTGTCGATATGATGGAGCCCCAGAACTGTGATACTGTGTGTGAAAATGCATGCTCAAATCCGGCACAGTCACCCATGATGGTTCCTGTCAGATCTGATACATCATGCTCCTGGAAGAATCTCAGAGGCAGTGTCCTGAGTTTTTCTGCCAGTGTTATCCTTCGTCTCTCACTCTCCTTGTATGTTCCCATATATGTGATGGTGTACTGCAGGTAATGCATTACAAATATAACGACCAATATTACAACACCAATTATCGTGTACATAAGTACATTTGTGTTCTTTGCCCCGCCATCAAGCAGCGTGTCTAAAAATGAATTCAGCACCAGCGCAAGGAGCGCCACCGGGAGCATAAGGCTTATATATGCAAGTACCGAATAGAGTATTCCCTTGAACAGATCCTTTGCACCCTGAGGACTTAACGCATATTTCTTCTGAAGAAACTTCATAGCTATCTGGCCTCCTTTCCGACTTTCCAGTTGACAGATGTCTGATAATCACGCCACATGGACGCATATCTGCCATTTGCCGCAAGCAGGGATTCGTGTGTTCCGCGCTCGATTATCCTTCCGCCGTCAAACACAAGTATCATATCCGCATCCTGGATAGTTGACAGTCTGTGAGCTATCATGAGAACCGTCTTGCCCTCAGTCAATTTCTCAAGCGCAAGCTGTATCTCGTGCTCATTTTCCGCATCCGCAAATGCTGTCGCCTCGTCGAGTATGACAACAGGCGCATCCTTCAGGATCGCTCTAGCCAGCGCCACTCGCTGATTCTCTCCGCCCGACAGGTATGTACCGCCATTTCCTACCACTGTGTCAAGTCCATCTGGCAGACGATCTACGATCTCACCGCACTGGGCATACTCTGCTGCCAGCATCGCCTGTTCACGGGATGCCTCCGGTCTCGCGGCACGGATATTCTCAAGCAGTGTGTCCTTGAACAGCTTTGTATTCTGGAATACAAATGCGATCCTGTCCATAAGTGTCTGCTTGTCGATATTTTTCACATCTACTCCGCCCACCAGCACTCTGCCGCCGGTCACATCATAGAATCTCGGTACAAGCTTGGCCGCGGTGGATTTGCCGCTTCCCGACGCTCCGACCAGCGCCACTGTCTTGCCTGCAGGAATCTCAAATGATACATCATCGAGAGCCTTCTCCTCAGTGCCCGGATATGCAAATGTAACATGCTCAAATGTGATGGATGCGTCAGCCGGCTGTTCTGGTGCATTTGTCTCCGGAAGAGGCTGTTCATTCAGGACCTCCTCTATACGTTTTACCGCACTCTTTGCCGCCATGAGCTGTTCGCTGGCGAACATGACTCTGTTCATCATGGTTGCACAGACTGGTGTAAACAAACTGTAGAACAGGAAATCAAGAATTACCTCCTGATAAGCCGCCTGTCCGCTGACACCTGAGAATATCATGCACGCAACCGGGATCAGCAGTATGAAAGTTCCATTTAACGCAACATTAAAACCAGTGAGTGGTATACGGCACTTCAGCGCGTAGCCCGATGCGTATTTCTCATACTCCTCTATGGCAGCGTGGAAATTCTTGAATGAATATACGGTCTGCTGGAACACCTTGACAACAGGTATTCCCCTTATATACTCAACAGCCTCCTTGTTCATGGTCTCAAGGGCTGTCATGTAACCTTCCATGAAGTGCGCATTGTCGCCGCCCATCATCTGCTTCATGAACAGCACGCTGATGACCAGTGGCACGAGACAGCACAGTCCAAGTCTCCAGTCAAATACAAATATCATCACTATTACCGCAACCGGCATGACAAATGCACCCGTAAGATCCGGGAGCTGGTGTGCCAGGAAGTCCTCTGTCAATCCTGCGTTGTCATCTATAACCTTGCGGAGCTTTCCGCTGGCATTCTGGCTGAAATATCCAAGCGGAAGCTTGATTATGTGATGCATCGCCGCCTTTTTCATATTTGTCGCCGTTCTAAATGCTGCAAGATGCGCGCAGCAGAGCGCTGCGAAGTAGAGCAATATGCTGAGTGCCGCAAATCCGGCCGCCATCCATGCATATGTGCTGCTGTGCTCCGCCAGGGATATGTCTCCTTTTATCAGCGCATTTATCATGTCCCGGACTACAAACCATATGCAGACAAATGGCACCATGGACAGCACGGTACTGAGTCCCGCCAGGATCATACCCATCACCGTGAGCCAGTGCCTGTTTCCCGCATACCGGAACATCCTTGATATCTCAGAATCTTTTTTCATGGGATTTTCCTCCTTATAATTTGTATCTTATCTCTCAAATGAGCGGATATGTAACTTCTCATTTGAATAAGCGTGCTTATTGTTTGTATCGATTTCTGGTATGAACTTCGTTCATCCGGATCCTTCTACAACTTTAACTACGCAAAAATCGACAGGAATCAAGTTTCCCTTGATCCCCGCCGAAAATATATTTTATTATCTTACTCAGATAAATTCTCTGTACAGAAAAGTTTGATGCAGTTATCAACCATTGTCTGATCGTAGTCAGTTGATATTCCAGAGCCAAGCCAGTAAGCATAATCTCCGGCATCATACTGTCCAAGGGCTGTCAGGTCGCTGCCATATCTCAGCTCGATGTGATATGTTGTGGCTGATGTATCAGGTGCTATACAGAAATATGTGAACTCTCCTGAATCGGCGTCATCGCTCTCATACTCATACAGTCCTCTGATATCTTCCATTCCAACATAGTGATATGTATGTGAGAACAGCTCATTTCCATCTTTGTCATATCCTTTGATGGTCGATGTCTCACCGTCAAATTCCAGCTTGCTCACACCCTGTGTAAACTCACAATCGTATACTCCGTTGCCATCAGCATATGCCTTTACAGCATCCTCTCCGTATACAGTTCCGGTGACCATGGATGCCATTTTCTCATATGCAGCCTGTGCATTTTCCTCGCCTACAAGCTCCTTGCAGTCGTCAAGCCATATCTGCTGATACTCGTCTGCAAGAATGACCGGCCAAAGCTCCTGATATGTACCTGTAAGGTCCTTGAGAAGCTGCTCAGCCGCTGCCTTATTGTCCTCGGCTGCTGCCTCCGTCTCTTCCTCGCTCTCGGCCTCAGTTGTGACCTCAGTTGCCTCTGTTGTGGTTTCTGTTGCCTCTGTTGTGACTTCAGTTGCCTCTGTAGTGCTCGCTGTTGTGCTCTCAGTTGCCGCTTTATCATCTCCGCAACCTGTCAGCATTGAAAATGCAAGAGCCACAGCAAGGATCAGACTGAATAATTTCTTCTGTCTCATCTCTATTTTTCCTCCTTATAGAAATATATATGGAGCAGACGCATGAAAGGCGCTTCGCGCGGCGTCTGCGTGATATGTCATCAAGCTCCACCTTATGACATACCATTGGGTCAGTCGCCAAGATCCTTGCAAGCAAGGATCTTGACTAGTTACCCATGTAAAAAAAATAAGTGTCGCAGTTAGTATCTTCTAACCGCAACACTTATCCTATAAGAAAGATTCTGTTATCTCAATGACCAAGAGGTCTTTTTTCTATCCATTTAGACTTTTTCTGCGATACACCGATGGCGGCATACCGTACTCAGCACAGAATGCTGATGTGAATTTGTTCGGGTTGAGATAGCCGACCTTCGCAGCAATCTCCCCCACCGTGAGCTGGCTCTCCCTTAGAAGTCTCTCTGATATCTGAAGCCTGTACTGCTTCATATACGAGTATATGGAGTCGCCATACACACCCTTGAAGCATTTCTTCATAACCGTTGGGGATATCTCAAAATGCTCCGCCAGGTATTCTATGGTGTAATGTTCATTGTAGTGCTCCACCAGAAATGCGCGTATCTCCTTGACCGCCGCTATCTGGTTGCCCGAGAAATACTGATGTTCCGGCTGCTCCTCGCCCATGTCAATGCCGGTAAACACAAGCAGCAGCTCCAGCACCTTCACCCTTATGTATCCCTGTCTTATTCTTTCAGGCACTGTATAGAGCTCTGAAAATATATGCTCTATAGTCGGATTTGCCCTGATGATCGTGAAGTCGCCCATCTGTGAAAGCTTCCTTATGCGCTCCAGATCGACGTTCAGTAAAGTAAGGACGCTCCTCATCCCCTCCGTCACCATTCCAAAATCTATCGTCACTGTGATTCCATGGTAGTGTGACGTTGGGAACTCCGACTGATGCGCATTGTCCTGAAGCGAACAGAACGACAAGTCACCTGCAGACATGTAACAATACTTATGCTCTCCAAACAGACACTCGCTCCTGCCCTCACGGCAGTAGTTGATCTCCATCACTCCGTGCGCCGGCTCCTGCTCTTTATTGCAGTATGCCATGTGCATGTCATTGTACACAAGCTCGATCCCAGGAAACACATGATACATCGTAATATCCCCGGTTCCACTCTCGTTCTCAAGGTGGAACCGGCTGCACACTCCGTCATCACCGCCATGTTCATGAACGGAATCACCGTACAGATCTATGCTGGTGAAGGTGTCTGATGTTGTCCTTGTCTTATTTTGGGTATTATTTTCTATATTCATTTCAAGTATATCCGCTGCAAGCTCGTAGGGATTTTTCATACGTGGGTCTCCTGTTTTATTTTCACTTTCCTATTTTATCAGAATCTGCGATAAAAAGCACCTCAGTTTTCCGCAGTATAATCCGTTTTCACAGAAAACTTCTCCCACACATCCATCTCCTCTAACCTTTTCTCCATAAACAATTATCCCCGCCGGAAATGCACACACATTCCCAGCGAGGATAATTTTTATCTTTATTTATCGTTTCTATTATTTTACTGATTTTCCCATCTCATATGCCTCATGCATAGCATCCGTGTTTCGTATCTTGCCCTTCTCATAAACTCCGGTGCCATAAATGACGCCCATCTCCTTTGCGCCATTTACACAGTCTGCATATCCACGAAAGCATGCCAGCGTGGTATCCATAGCTCTCTTTGAATCATCCGCAGCAGTCATTATGTAATAGAATTCCTTATCTCTGACCTCCAGCCAACGGGCCACTGTTCTGTCTATGACAGCTTTTAGCTGGGCATCGATGGAATAAAAATACACAGGACTGGCAAGCACGATAACATCCGCATCTATCATCTGCTGAAGTATATCCGCCATGTCATCCTTGTAAGCGCACTCACCGCCATGATCACGGCAATAATAACACGCATGACATGGAGCAATCTTTTTGCTGGCGACATTTATCTTTGTCACTTTATTTCCGGACTCCTCTGCGCCGCGCATAAACTCATCGCACAGTATATCCGAATTTCCACCTTTACGGGGACTTCCCGACAGGATCAATACATTTTTCATAGTTCTTCTCCAATCATTTATAAATAGCTCAATGTATAAAATTTGTAAATGTAAATGCATGTTTCTCCGGCATGGCAAGCCCCATCTTCATGGCAACATTTTTACAGTTGAGCATAAACGCCATATTCTCTCCAAGGATCTGCATGACCTGCATACCCTCAAGATCCTGCTTTACCTCATCAGGATTTGTTCCATGCACCATATTCCAGTATCTTGATGTAACTATAGGCATCTGCATCAAGCCGAAATATTTGTTCATCTGATCCCAGGTTGCAGTGGTTCCGGCCCTTCTGGCCGATATGACAGCCGCTGCTGGTTTCAGGCGGAATCTGTCTCCGCCACCATTCAGATCCGCATAGAAAACTCTGTCCATAAACGATGTGATCGCACCGCTTGCACCGCCCCAGTGTACCGGTGATCCAAATACGAATCCATCGTAATCCCCTGCTATGTCAAGGAACTCGTTTACCGTGTCATTAAATACACATCTGTTGCTATCTATACATTTCCTACAGGCGATGCATCCCGCCAGCGCCTTGGTTCCTATCCAGAATATATCAGTATCTATGCCATGCTCGTTGAGCGATCTCGACACCTCACACAGAGCTGTATACGTGCAGCCCTCCTTGTGAGGACTGCCATTTACCAATAAAACTTTCATAATCTAATTCCTCCCCGGATCATGCAGTTAGTTTGCTATGCCGAGAGAGTTAGCCCAGTCAGCAACCTCAGACTCTGAAGCACCTGAGCTGAACCTCTGTCCTTCCTGCCAGTCTCCGGTTCCTGCCATCTGTTCAAGCAGATATCCACTGTCGCCAAGACCTGATGATGCTGATGTGCAGAATGGTATAACTGTCTTGCCAGTGAAATCATTACCCTTGACAAAGTTATCAACAGGCCATGCTGCAATTGCCCACCATATAGGATAACCTATGAGAACTGTATCGTATGAATCCCAATTCTCCGGAGTCACCTGTGTAAGTTCCACATCTCTGAGGCTTTCATCATTGTGCTCTCTTGACACACGGCTGTCATCATTTGTCCAGTTAAGGTCATCACTTGAATAAGGCTCCACTGGTGTGATCTCGAACAAGTCTGCACCAAGAGTATCTGCTGCCACCTGTGCTACAGCTCTTGTACTTCCTGTAGCTGAATAATAAACTACCAATGTCTTTCCAGTCTCAGCAGAAGCATCCTCAGTTGTATCTGCCTCTGTTGCCTCAGTTGTCTCTACCTCCGTGGTTTCTGCTTCTGTGGCTGCATCAGTAACCTCTGTTTCTGTCGTCTCTGCCTCCGTCTTCGCCGCAGTCGTACTCTCCTTGCTGTTATCACCTGATCCACATCCCGCAAGAAGTGCAAGGGACATAGCACTTATCGCGATAATACTTACAATCTTTTTAAGTTTCATAATTTTCTCCTTTTTTTGTAATTTACCAGTTCTTCTTCTCCTTTGAGCTGTCATGATTGTTCTTACGCTGCTCTACCATATTTACAAACCACTCGACCATCTTTGGATCCTGGTGTGAGAAGAATGAACTTTCAGCCTTGTCAAGCTCTGCTATCTTCTTCATATCCTCATCATCCAAAGTGAAATCAAACACATTGAAGTTCTCTTCCATTCTCTCTATATGAGTGGACTTAGGTATTACTACCACGCCTCTCTGTATCTGCCAGCGGAGCATGATCTGGGCTGGTGTCTTTTTGTACTTTTCAGCTATTGATACGATGACCGGATTGTCAAATGTGCCTCCTCTGCCCTCGCCAAATGGAGCCCATGCCTCAAGCTGTATACCATACTTCTCAGCCCACTCCTTCATCTCCTTCTGCTGGTTGTAGATGTGTACCTCAACCTGATTGATCATCGGCTTGATCCTGTTGAATGAGGCAAAATCAACCATTCTATCCACATAGAAGTTTGAGATTCCGATGGCTCTTATCTTGCCCTCATCGTACAGCTCCTCAAGTGCACGGTAAGCTCCATATGCATCTGCAAATGGCTGGTGAAGGAGCACAAGATCCAGATAATCAGTCTTAAGTTTTCTCATTGATTCAAGAACTGATTTCTTTGCCTCCTCATAACCATAATGCTCAACCCACACCTTTGTTGTGAGGAATATCTCCTCTCTTGGGATTCCAGACTTTGCGATGGCATTTCCAACCTCTTCCTCGTTGAAATAGCTCTGCGCTGTATCTATCGATCTGTATCCTACCTTCAATGCATCCAGAACACATCTCTCGCATTCGTCCTTTGTCACCTGATAAACTCCATATCCAAGTATTGGCATCTTTACTCCATTGCTGAGTGTTACATATTCCATATTCTTGTCCTCCTTATTTTAAAAATCTATTTGTTCTCGTTTATAATCAACGAGCAAGTGCGAAGCATTGTGTTTGCTAGGGTAGGCAAGTTTAAATGTTACTTCTTCG
This sequence comes from Bifidobacterium catenulatum, assembly GCA_963600665.1. GTDB lineage: Bacteria > Bacillota > Clostridia > Lachnospirales > Lachnospiraceae > Coprococcus. The sequence goes on from CAVCCL010000238.1 coordinate 12,128, forward strand.
CACTTACCTCTTGATCTGACTATATTATAAGTAACTAACCTCTCTATAAGAAGTCTCCATTTGTTACTCAGTGTTAACCCACAGGTTATTGCTCCGTTTTCTGCTGTCCGAACAGCCAGCCCATCACGTTTTCATCACGCACAAACAGATATCCCCCAGCGCCGTGCTGGTTGGTTATATTGTTGCTTGTAAAATACTCCGTAGGTTTCACATCCAGCACCAACAGCTTATCTATCTCGCTGTCTGTAAGACCTTCCTTTTCATACAACTCATGAATCGCATTATAGGCTCGCTCCGACGGTGCAGAGCCATAATATTCATCACTTTCACCGACAACAAAGTATACAGGAGTTCTGGCTTTGACCACCGGCTCATAGTCTCCATCCCACTGGGAACTACACTGCAGATATGCGGTGAAAAGTTCGGGCTTAAGACCCATGACCTGGGACATTGTCTCTCCGCCTCCCGAATAACCTTCACCATACACTTTTGAAGTATCTATATTGTATGCATCTATGAAATACTCCGTAAGCGCTATTGTCTGCCTTGCAGAGGTCTCCCCCCAGTCGTTTAGCTGTGGCGCAACTATTATCATCTTGGGATTGTAATCCTGTGCGACAAATCCGAACTCCTCAGTCTGCACATTCATTCCTACCCCCTGAAAATAAAGTCCCTGATATCCGGGAAGTGTCATGAACAGCGCATACGGTTCACTTCCATCATAACTGTCCGGAATATACACGTTGTAGTGTATATCCCCTTCATTCTCCGAGTGCAGAACGTTATCAAGGATAAAGCCTTTGTACTCTTCTGTTCCAGCCTCCACATCGTAAGACCTGGATGGTGTCTTCGTCACAGATACAGTATCCGAATCTCCGTTCCAGAAAAATCTCAGACCGTTGTATGTATACTCATCGCATGCAAAACCATCATGCTTATAGCCCTCCCGCTCTCTAAATGACAGATTTCCATCTGCCTCATTATCCGCAAATGTAAACATACCGTCAGAATCATTTCCCATGGCATCTATCTGTGCTTTGAATGCACTGTATGCAAAATCATCCGTGCCTGATGCCGCAAATATAAAGAAATCCTGAGGACCATATCCCTGCTGTCTGACAAGATCTGCCATGTATCTGCCATCAGTAGAGTAGCTGCCGCTCATCGGCATAAAATATCTGAAATAATCAAGGCAGTACCTGAATGTATTCCACGTATTTACCGATCCCATGGAGAAGCCTCCGAATCCCCTGTGGTCACGGGATGCCTTCAAGCCTTCAGGAGTTGTGCTTTCCGCGTAGGTACTGTACTTACTTTCAACCGCCGGGATGAGATCATTTACAAGCTCATTGTGAAATTGATCTGTGAGCTGGATCGCCAGACTGTAATCCCCGCTGTCATCCTCGCTTGTATTATTGTAGGTCGGCAGCACTATTATAAGAGGCTTGATCTTTCCATCCTGTATAGCATTGTCGATTATATTCTTGAAAGGATGAGGGTCTGTGTCAGTTCCCATGAGGGATGTCTCGTTGCTCCAGCCACCATGACTCAGATAGAACACATTGTACTTCTCGTCCGGGTTATATCCATACGGAAGATATACCCAGGCATTCTTTGTGAGTTTCTGGGACTTCTCATCATATGTGAACGACTCCCATGTGTCATATGTCAGCTTTTCAAGGGTTCCCTGCTGCTCTGCCGGATCCTCATATCCATCCGGTATATACTCAAGCTCATCCGGTACGGTTCCGCTAAGCTGCACCCTTTCAGGATCACCGGAATTTTCTGACTTTCTTGTGCTGTCTGTGTCCGTTTTGTCAGAGATCTCATTTTGATCTTCACTTATATCTCCATTTTCTGTTTTGGAAGCATCTGTATCCGTTGCAATTTCTGACGCATTTCCGCCGCCGGACTGTCCGCACGCCGCGACAAATGCAAGAACACATATAAGGCCAAGCATCAACAAAATATTTTTCTTCACATTCATACACCTCTTTTTTCAGTTTTCTTCGATCTGAGCAGTTTTGATGTGTAATATCCGATAAAAACTATCAGTGACATAACCATCACATAGTCAAATATGAACCAGATGACATTTTCCGTGTAATCATAGAACACAAAATGCACCTGCATGAAAAGATATGAAAGTATCTGTCTTCTGTAAAATGCATAGACTCCATAACCAGCCACCAGAACTGCCAGCACCTTTGCAAAAACACTTCTGATCCTGGATGGTTTATCAAACAATCTTCCCACCATAGCAACTATCATGTTCCAGTGTATTCCCAGATGAAGCGACATACATACAAAGCCCCAGTATGCACAGAACATGTGAACCTGTCTTGCCTGCATTGCTATGCCATGAATCCTTATCGCTTTAAAAATATTCTCCGAGAGCAGGATGCCGCTTGCCATGGATCCAAGCATAAGTATCAACAGAACTATCACAAGCACTGTCTGTATCACTCTTATCACTGTATATTTTCCTTTTGCCATGGTAGTAATCCATTTTCTGTTCAGAATATGGTGGACTATGAACAGCACAAACATCGCTATTCCTATCCACTCATGTGCCACCTCTCCAAGGAGACTGTATGGCATGAGCAGCAACAGACATATCGTCATACACACATCTATAATTATCTTTAATACAAGTTTCCCATTCATGAACTACTCTTCTCCACATCTACATTCTTCATATTTTGATTCCAGAACTCCACGGCATTGTATATCCAGCCTTCCGCCACGGTGCCTTCACCAAGACCAAACCCATGGGACAGACCATCAAACACCTCGATCTGTGCATTCGTTCCATTTGCCTGTATGCGTGATATATAAGACTCCATGCTCCGATACGATGCAATTCCATCATTTGTACCGACACAGGCATATGTAGGAGGCTCGTTGCCGGTCACCTCTGACAGACCTGTGTACTGCATGATAACTGCCGCCGGCGCCGGGTATTCGTTCTCGCCAAATGAGTATGTTCCATACGAACCCACCCACGCAGCCATCCTTGCGCCCGCAGATCCGCCCCACAGTGAATAATCAGTCATATCGATCCCCAGCTCGTCCGCATGGTCATGCAGAAATGCAACTGCCCTGGACAGATCCTCACACGCGGTCTGCGCCCCCGGTCTGTATATCAGTGCAAATGCGTTATAGCCTTTCCTGGACAATTCCAGTGCCTGTGGAAAGCTGTCGTGCATAGCCGCAACATACATAAATCCGCCTCCGGCATTTATGACAGCGGTCTTTGAACCTGTGTCTCCGCGAAAGAAGAAAAGTCCTGTATCTGCCTTATCGGGATCTGCGGCTTTTTCCTCATCGCTGTATATATCATAGAATATCTGCTTTCCTGATATCGCCTGAGACTTCATGTAATTGACTATCTCCACTGTCTTATCAGGATTCACCTCACTGTACCAGGGCAGGATATCTTCCACATCCTCAAGCTCAAGTTCATCGTCTATATTCATATCCACAGGAAATATAAGCCTTCCATAATCTCCAAACACAGGATCAGCCATCACATCCACTACCTTGCTATGAAGGTCATATGGTGTAAACTGTGGGACATCTTCCTCTGTATCTTCAGTTTCATTTAGCTTTGTATCTTCAGTCTCATTGTTTTTCTTCTTACTTATATCTATATCATTCAATTTGGTCGTCTTACCTTCACTCATATTACTTATCGTCTTAACTGTCCCGCACCCGGCAAGAACACATACTATCACGATCGCCGAAATTATAATCCTAGATCCTGTACCCATGATCTCACCTCACTTGCCGAAACCCCCGACCTGAATCTTTTTCCTGTCTGCCAGTTGCCTGTTCCAGCCTGCTTCTCCAGCAGTTCACCGCTCTCACCAAGTCCCGAAGAAGTTGAAGTTGCGAATGGAATAACCGTCTTGCCGCTGAAGTCATTGAGCTGCACAAAGCTGTTGACCGGCCATGCAGCTATTCCCCACCATATCGGATAACCTATAAAGATTGTGTCATATGAGTCCCAGTTGTCCACCGTATTGTACTCGAGCTCGATATCCCTGAGATCTATATCATCATGTTCCTTGTTCACACGGCTGTCCTTGTCAGTCCAATCAAGATCAGCACTTGTATAGACATCACTTGGAACAAGCTCAAACAGATCTCCACCGGTCTCATCTGCGATGGTCTGAGCCACACTCTTTGTATTTCCCGATGCCGAATAATATACGACAAGTACCTTTGACGAACTGCCATCACTCCCTGCGATCTGGGTAGATTTCAAAGACTGTGTTGTTTTCTTGATCTCTCTGTCCTTTGCTCTTGTACATCCCGTAAATGATGCACATACCAAAACTCCTGCCAAAATCAATGATAAAATTCTTTTTATTTTCACTTTTATTCCTCCTTTTGAAAATTTATGGAGCAGACGCATGTAAATGCGCTTCCTCTGAAGGAATTCTCCCACTTAAGTGGGGCTCTCCTTATGAAAATAATAATAAAAACGAGACCTCATAAGAAGTCTCGTTTCGTTACTCAGTATTAACC
>CAVCCL010000238.1:16670-30717 GCA_963600665.1 Bifidobacterium catenulatum
TATTGCGTCCACAAGGCGCTGCACCTTTTCGGATGGTTCTTTGGAATATAATAAACCCACTGGGATCTTGTAATCCCAATCCACCGGAATGATCTTTATAAGTGGATGTACACTTTCCCAGCTCTTAAATGCCAGCAGCACGTCATTGCTGTTCTCACACCTGTTAAATATATCTATATTGTAAAAGTCAAAATCAACTATATTTATATCAGGATGATTGTTTATGATGTCATCTCTGAGTTCATCTACATAATGACTCCATTCCCGGTGCATGAGCATCAGATTTTCTCCAGCCAGATCATCAAATGTTATCTTTTTCTTTCTTGCAAGCCTGTGATGGATAGATACAGCCACACAAAATGGTTCTTTTGATATCTCGGCACCATTGCAGTCCCTGAGTTTCAGCAGCGTGTCATCATATATGCCACTCACAACATCTATATTCTGTCCCAGATTTGCCAGTATCTCCCTGGCATTTTCCGGAGTATTCTCAAATGTCACCAACTGCAGTTTCATATCAGGATAAATCTTCTGGATCTCCGGCCACAGATCCACAAATACCTGCGGTGGCGTGATCGGTGATATACCTACACGTATAACCTCATCTGATATGTTCATGGCATCCTTTGCCCTTTTCACAGAATCCTTGCAATAGCCTATGAGGTATTTTGCATCATTATATATCGACTTCCCAGCCTCCGTAACCACCAGTCCTCTGTGCGTTCTCGCAAATAACTGCAATCCCAGACTTGCCTCAAGGGAATTTATCTGTTTTATGACAGCCGGAGGTGATATATATAACTTCTCCGCCGCCTTGCTAAAACTTCCTGCATCAACAACACATATAAATGTCTCTAGCTGTGGGTTGTACATCATCCCGAAATCATCTCCTTATATCTATCTAAAATAACTGTTACGCCTTCTCCTGTTTCATATTGTTTTCATCTGACTATCTCTATTAAACACTCACGGCTACTTATGATATACGCTCTTCAGTATTTTAAATACTGACACTTTATTTTATCAGAATCCGCATAAAAAAGCATCTTTTTACCGCAAAAAGCAGGCGCACTAACGATTAAAGATCGTTAGTGCGCCCGCCTCGCATATTTTTCTCTCGGCTGCCAACTCTTCATCCTGGCTACCCAATTCTGCTCTCGGCTGCCAGTTTTTGCTCTGAACCATAACGCTTGGTTTTTATCTTTTTTGATTTTTCCAATGCTTTACAACACAAAATTGTATCTAAATCTGCAAAAACATGGCATTTGAACACAAGATCTGAATTTCTTGTATCTTTTTTACGATTATTCTACAAAAAGATACAATTTTATGCTATAAATTCCTTTGTCTCATTTTGTGGTTACACCCCCCATCAGAACAGATCCTTGAGCTTCTGCATGATGCTCTTCTTCTCCTCCGTGACGGTCTCCTTCTCAGGCTCGCTCTTCTCTATCGCCTCAGTCTTCATGGCGAACTGGACAAGTCCGATATCCGTGTTCTTGTCCGATGTGAACGATACCGCCTCGTAGTCTGAGCCGCTTATCCTGTCAGTCACCTCGTCTATGGCATCATCTATCTGATCGTCTATGTCGCTGGTCTGTGATCTGAATTCCTCAGTTCCAGACTTTAAACTGTAGGTTCCTTCAAGCAACTCAGCAAGGCCATCGCGCATGCTTTCTGCTCCCGTTACCAGACTTCCCATATTTTCATTGAGTGTCGATGCTCCCGATGCCAGACTTGACGCACCACTGCTCAGAGTATCCGCGCCAGTGCTTATACTGTCCACACCTGTCTTGAGGGATGAAGCACCATTCTTAAGTGCCGCCGTTCCAGTTACAAGTGAACTGCTGCCGCTCTGAAGCTTACCCATGCCCTGCGCAAGTGAATTGCTGCCATCCTGAAGGGACTTTGTTCCGGCTGCAAGCTTCTTACTTCCTGTAGAGAGTGAACTACTGCCGCTTGCCACCTGGGCAGATCCTGCTGCCAGTGTATCTGCCGCATCAACCACCTGACTATAAGCGGCATAGAACTGACTATATGCACTCTGTATGTCATCCACACCCTTGGTGTAAGTTCCGATTCCTGTGTCAAGCTTTGCATACTCGGTCGTCAGCGTATCTATGGCGGTCTTGAGATCCTTCATCTGCTCTGCCATGGCATTCTGTATTGTATTTGGAAGTGCCTGTATCTGACTGTCAAATGTGCCGTAGTTCTCACTGAGTGCCGAAGCTCCCTCTGACACCTGTGCCGCTCCGGCATCAAGCTCTGCCACTGCACCAGCTATGGATTCATATGTTGCATTATTTGTCTCCAAAAGTGTCGCGATCTGCTCAAGCTGCTGCGCTGCCGCCTGGGACTCCTGATTCTCTGTGTCCGCACTGAGCTGCTGCGCCATGGCTCTGAGATATTCCGCACTGGCGGTATTGCTGCCCTCAAGTGTTGTCAGTCCACCACACTGTGTATCCAAAGCTGCCAGACCAGACGATACTGTCTCCGCACCAGAGGCAAGTGTCTGGAGCTGCGTATTTATCTGGGTCGAAGCCGCAAGCAGCTTCTGCATATCCTCCGACTGTCCTATGGCTGAAGCCTCCGACTTGACCTCCTCCGAGCCCGCATCGACAGCGGCAAGGCTTGCCTGTATCTGCTTCAGAGACTTGAGTACCTCCGAGCTTCCCGATGTGAGTGTTCCCGACTGCTTTGACAGTGCAGTGAGTGATGTATCGAGCATAGCTGCTCCCTCGTCCATGGAATTCAGGCTGTCGTCCAATGTCTTCATCCCATCACTCACACTCTTGCTTCCGGTTGCCACCTGGCTTGCAGCCTTTGAAAGGGTTGCCACACTCTTGTTCACCGTAGCTGCACCCTTCTTCAGATCTGTACTTCCAGATGCGGCTGAATCTATTCCGCTCTTCAGTGATTTTGCACCCTTATACGCACTGTCCGCTCCGGTCGCCAGCTCACCGGCTCCAGATGCGGCACTGGCTGCACCCGTCTTGAGTTCATCTGCTCCGGAGCTCAGGGATGAAGCGCCTTTACTGAGTGTTGAAGCACCGTCTGCAAGCTGAGAAGCACCACCTGCCAGATCTTTTGAACCATCTGACAGTTTCTCTGTTCCCGTCTTAAGTTCATCTGCTCCGTCATCCAGTTTCTTCGTTGCATCCTTGATATCAGCAGTCTTGTCATAAAGCTCCTGCATATCTATGGAATCCTTATCTATGTCAAACGACATCGGCACTGCCTGGAATGAGATGGCATCCATCTCGAAATCCGTCACATCAGCCGTTATCGTGAACTCTTTCTCCTGTCCTGCCATGATGTTATACAGAAGCTGTCTGTCTGAGCCCACATTTGCCTGGGTTGCACCATCTGCCTTGATGTTCGTACATTTGTCTGTATCCAGAGTGACTGTTCCCTGCATCAGATAGTTATCGAAGAAATCCTCGTAAGCGGTGCCGTTCTTCTTCACGGACAGAGTTATTTTCAGCTTTCCGGTTGCGCCGGCAATGTCCTCAGCACTGCACTCCGTTCCGTCCAGCTCATATTTTATCGAGATATCCCATGGTATCTTATTGTCCTTCAGGTTGCCCTGATAGTAGAACTTTCCAGCGGGAGCTGACACACTCACCTTGCCATCTGAAAGGGTTATCTCATCGTCTGACGTCAGGTTCTTTACGGATGTGTAATCTCCATAGTCTGTGATGACCGTCTCGCCGTCCAGATCGTATTCATTTACAACATACACACCGGACACGCTGCCATCGCTGTCCAGGTTCACATATATATTCTCATCCTTCTGTTCGTTATCTGAGGATGTTCCTGCTGCCATGGCAGGCATCGCCAGCATATTGGCTGTGACTGCCGCACACAGACATGTCACGCCTACTTTTTTCATTATCTTTTTATTACGATTCATGTTTCATATCCTCCTTATAGAATGAAGTCTTGAATGTTGTTTTCTCTATAACTTTGTCAAATATGATGAGCAGCGCCGGCAGTGCCAGAACGACCAGCAGGAATGAGATGACCGCTCCACGTCCGACCAGAGTTCCAAGCTGGCTGAGTACCAGGTTGGTCGATATGCCGCCCAGCACACTGCCCGCGATCGTCAGAATGATCGCCGATGTGAACAGTGACAGGACGCAAGCCCTCACGCTCTCAAATGCCGCCTCACGTTTTGTATGTGTCTTTCTCTCCTCCATATATCTTCCGGTCAGAAGTATCGCATAGTCTATCGTGGCTCCAAGCTGTACCGAACTGATTATCAGATAACCGATGTAGTGCAGCGTCGTTCCCGCAAAATAAGGCACTGACAGGTTGATCCATATGGAAAGCTCGATGACAAGTGTCAATATGATCGGTATAGTGATAGATCTGAAATTGAACAGAAGTATCACAAATACAAACAATATAGCAAGTATATTTACCCTGGTATTGTCCACGGTGATCGTATTCTTCAGGTCCTCGGTGCTGGCGAGATCTCCGGCTATGAGGGCATCGTCTCCATAGTATTCCTCACAGATCTCATGTACTCTGTCCATCTTATCAGTCCAGCCATCCTCCGACTCCTCGGTGTCAAGGGTCACTACAAATCTGCTGTAGTGCTCCGAGTAGAGCTGGCTCAGCGATTCTCCCGGCACGAAGTCATCCGGTATGGATGATCCAACCGTATTTACATAGGAGATTACTGATGATACATCCTCGTCTGCAAGAAGTGCATCATTTAACTGTGTCTCCTTGTCAAGCTGTCCCTTTGGAACCATGATGACCAGCGGATTGGATGCTCCATATTCATCCTCTATCGCCAGCAGGTCGCGTCCCATCTGTGTCTGCTCCGTGCTGTATACACGGCTTGAACCATAGTAGAAATCATTCTTACCCTGTGCAATCAGACAAGGAACGGCGATTATCACTATCAGCGTTATGACCGGAATACGCATCTTGAGCACTCCGTGCGAAAGCTTTGTAAAGTCAGGATAGAACTTCCTGTGCTGTGTCTTGTCGATCAGTTTGTATGTGGATATTGCAAGTGCAGGCAGGAAACACAGTACACATATCAGGCTGAACACTATCGCCTTCGCCATAACGTATCCCATGTCCGGACCGATCTTGAATCTCATCAGTATCAGCGCAGCAAATCCAGTGACCGTTGTGAGTCCGCTTGAAAGGACTGAGCCTGTGGACTGCTTCACCGCCGCCACCATGGCATCCTGAACATCCTTTCCCTCCTGCCTGTTCTCTGCAAATCTATGTAGCAGGAAGATCGAATAATCCATTGATACCGCAAGCTGAAGCACGCTTCCAGCCGCATTTGTGACAAATGATATCTCTCCAAATATCAGATTGGTTCCACGGTTCAGCATGATCGCAACCCCTATGGTGATCATGAAAATAACCGGTTCAAACCATGATGTCGTCGTGAGTATCAGGATTATGAACACTATCGGAAGTGCTATGAGCATAATCTTCTGTATCTCTGATGAAGTATGCTTAGGCGCAAGTACATCCGTCACGGCACTGCCCGACATGGCATTGTCATCGCCTATGATCTCCCTGACAGCCGCCACCGCTGCCGCCTTCTCGTCATCATCACTGCTGGTGGTGACTGAGAACATTGCGTCTGAATTCTTATACCAGGCATCTATGGTATCCTGATCCGCAAGCTCAAGTGGCTCATATATGTCTATCGCATCATCAAGCCAGTTGACCTCCTCGACGCCCTCCGCCTGCTCTATCTGTTTCTTATAATCAAGTGCCTCCGGTATCGTCACATCATACACGACCACCCTCATATTCGGTATCGGCTGTGAATACTCCTCATTCATCACTTCCAGTGCCTTTGTGGATGCCGCATCATCTGGCAGATAATCTGCGAAACTATAATTGACTCCAACCTGTGTTGAAAGTCCGGCACATAAGATGGCAAGTACCACAAAAACTATGATGATCATTCTTCTGTGCTTCAATATAAATGTCACATATCTGTCCAACTTCTCATTCCTCCTGTCTTTTCTGTGTTTATGCAAATGTACAGACACTTTCTTTTAAGTATTTTGATAACATTTCACTTTTTATCTTCTTACTTGCCTACACTGGATTTTTGCAATTACATTTGTTTTTTACAAATACATTGCATTTTTCGGAAAATGCTGTACACTATACATATATCAACACTGTTGATTTATTGCATAAAAAGAATATAATTTTGGACAAACCATTATCAAGTACACGGAAATCTATATTGTTCATATGTGTACATTTTGAAAGGATGTGTTGATATTTATGAGAGCTAAAGAAGCGAACAACTCTTCGGTAAAGACCAAGAATGCCATAAGAGCCGCATTTGCCGAGCTGGTAAAAGAGAAAAAAGAGTTGAATAAGATCACTGTTACTGAGGTAGTCCGCCGGGCAGACATCAACCGCTCCACCTTCTACCTGCACTACAGCGATATCTACGACATTCCGGCTGAGATCGAGAATGAGATCATGACGGAGATCATGTCCATAACACCACACAACAGGGAAGAATTATTCCAGTATCTGGATGAACTGCTAGATGTTATAGGTGCAAATGAGAGCATGTACAGACAGATCCTGACCTCGGATTCACCTGTATATGTACTTAAGAAATTTAGGCGGGAGATCGCCGCCAAGATACAGAACATTCCGGATTTAAACCATGCCCCTGAGGAATGGTTCAATATGAAGGTCCAAATGTTCGTGGACGGAGTGTGTGAACAGATCGTATACTGTTTCCGTGGGATCACAGATTATTCATTTGACGAACTGAGAAAAGGAATCACCGCATGTATGGAAGAGGTGTTCTGACAAAAACGGCGTGGATATATTTTCATATATCCATGCCGTTTTTTCATCACGCCAGCAATTATTTTTTTATAATTCCTTTTATACCTTTCACTATCACCACTATTCCAACCACAAGGAAAATACCTTCCATAACGATCGGCATTATGTAAGCCGGCAGAGTCACCGCTCCTCCAGTCTTAATTGACATGAACAATACAATAACATTGCTTCCTACCATAGTCAGGGAGGACAATACAAATATCACTCCTACCGCTATCATAATTATGTTCCCTGCAATATTATTTCCTTTCTGCACAGTCCTTATGGTCGTGTCTATTCCCTCTTTATGATCTCTATAAAAGTCCACTACAGGGTTGTCCTGATATTGGCTATCCTGATACTGATTCCCCTGATAGTTATTATTCTGATATGTGACGTCCTTATACATATCGCTCTGATATGATGCGGTCTGGACTCCCATCTGTCCACTGTATGGGTTCTGGGTTCCCTGTCCCTGCATATGATCCATGCTTTCCGTATATCCGCTCTGCGATTCCTGATATGCATTTTCTGTCGTCGAATATTTCGGAGCACCATTGCCATCCCAGGATACCGTCGTTCTCGCATTTGCCTCGTACTGGGCAGGTCTGCTATGAGAAGCCGTTTTAGGTGCCTTGCCCGTCTTCACTGCTATATAATCCTTCACGCTCTTGACCATCACCACGATTCCCAGGATTCCAAATATACTGAGTATAATGCCCGGGAGGCTGATAACCCTTGTATTGTCACTGATCAAAAAGAGTATTCCCCATCCCATGGCAGACACGATCACTCCCATGAGCAATCCGCTGGCAAGCCTTCTGCCATCTGTCTTTGGTCCATCCCCGCCATTTACAAATCCGAGGATTACGGCCAGTATGAACAACATTCCCATGCCAATGAGAATAACTCCCATCCATACCCGTCCTCCAACATATGCGATCTCCGGATGTTCCGGATTGTATCTTATATCCACTCTCTTTCCTATAGATGGGCGGACGCTGGACGATGTATCGTCTGTAAATGTGTATTCTATATCATCCACATAATATGTATACACCGCCGCATACATATCATCCCCATCGCTGTTCGTGTGATGCGACACATCTGTTATCTTACCTGTGGCAGTGCCATAATAGCTGTCCTTCTGCTTCCTGTCCACCATCATCACAATCCCGCCAATAGCCATGGCAAGACCGACGATCAAAAATATAAGCAATACCGGTATACCACTGTTTTTCCCATTCTTAGCCCCTTTTGCCATTCTGTATCCCCTTTCATGTATCAATAAAATTCCAGCCTGTGTTCCACGAGATTGCTTCCCTCATATACCAGCTTGAGTGAGAAAAATCTCTCCTCACCGTCAAGCAGAAGCTTCAGGAATATCGCATCCCCGCTCCACGTCGGAAGTGTTGGCACGATCTCTTTGTCTATCCACTGGAGGTCTCCCTCGTCGCATATCTGGACATTTCCCTCAAATCCATCTGCGGTGAACAGGCACATAAGCTCATTCTCACACTCATTGCTGACAAATGTAACCAGCCCCCTGAATCTGTATGATGTGAGTGTGAGTCCTGTCTCCTCCTTTATCTCCCTGAGCAGGCAGTCCTCCGGGCTTTCCCCCTCCTCGGCATGTCCACCCACGCCGATCCATTTGCCCTTGTTGATGTCCTTCTCCTTCTTTGTCCGATGGAGCATCAGGTATTTCCCATCTTTTTCTATATAACAAAGTGTAGTCATCTTCATAATTACTACTGTCTCCTTATCCTCTTTCCACTTAGTTTTTCTCACTCCGCTCTCTGCTGTTCACTATATATATTCCCGCACACACCAGCACCAGTGACAGCAAGCTTATCAAGCCAAGTGCCTGCGCACCCTCACGCAGCAGCCACGCCGACAATATCACTCCGAACACCGGATTCATGAATCCGAACACGGCAACTCTGGATATAGGGTTGTACTTGAGCAACATTCCCCACAGCGAATATGCCACAGCAGAGACAAATGCCAGATATACGAGCATCATGACTCCTCCGGCTGACACTGTGCTGAGTCTGCCTCCCATGGCCAGCCCTGCCACTGAAAGAATGATTCCACCAACTATGAACTGGTAACCGCTGAGCATGACCGGATTGTGTTTTGCCGAATACCTCTTCAGGAACACCGATGAAAATGCATATGCCACCGTCGACAGGAAGATCGCCCCCTCACCTGACATGCTCATCTGAAAGTTCATTCCGTTCATATTTATGAGAACAACTCCTGCAAATCCCACCAGGCATCCGATCATCTTCTTTGCAGTGACCTTCTCCTGATGGAATATGAAGCCCGACACGATTATCGCCACAAATACATTTACCGCCTCTATGATGGACGCCTTGACTCCGCTTGTGTGCGCAAGTCCTATGTAAAAGAACAGATACTGTATGACGGTCTGAAGCATTGCAAGCCACGCTATCTTACCGGCACAGCCCTTCTCCGGCCTGATAAATCTTCCTTCCAGCAGACTTCCAAACAGCACCGCAAGTATCCCCGCCAGCACAAAACGCATACCGGCGAACAATATCTGCGCCGAGGTATCCGCACTCTCTATATTCCACAGTCCGTAACCTATCTTTATGCATGGAAATGCACTTCCCCACAGCAGACAGCACAGCATGGCACCGAGCCACACAACGCTGGTCTTCTGCATCCATTTGTCGTTTATCTCTATCTTTTTCATTGTTACTTCTCTCTTGTGTCTTTTTTATCATAGCCAGGCAATATTATAAACGATTATAGCTGCCAGTCTACATTCTTTGCATTCTCCGCCAACAGCAATCTTGTCGCAAGTTCTTCATCATCCAGTTCTATATAATCACCATTTGCATAATATCTCCACTCGGCTGTCATCTTTTTTCCTGTCCAGTTCTTCTCCCTTATCGCCCAGAACTGTTTTGACGACAATCTCTCATGGTTATTTTTCATCAGAGTATAACACTCCGTGTACTTGCAATTTTTTACAAGCTCCTTGATATCTATAAATGTCTCCCGGTTCTGAACCTGACATATAAGCAGACTGCAATTCTTCTTTGGCTTTCTCTGTACTCGCTCAATGGATATATCAAACCATGAACACAGGATCATATATATCAATATGTATACAAACAAATATGCTATGGAGAATACGACATCTCCTTTATCGCCAATAATCTTGTATAAAAACCATTTATTAAAATAGAACAGGATAACGCCAGTCAGGAATGAACATAAGACTAGATCTGTGAACCACTGTCCAGCTACGATCAACCCATGTGTATTGCGTGAGTCTGATAAAAAGCGCAGTATCCAGAGAATCAGCAGTGTGACAACCGCCAACACAAGAGTCACTATTCCAATATGCACTCCGGATTCAAACATCCAATGCCAATTAAATGGCAATTTTATATGCTTTATATCCTGTAAGAGATCCTGCACATCAGGATTCCACACCGTATTTCCCCAATATATAAATCCCCACACTGCACCTATCACAAATAGCAAAATTTCCTTTTTCCATCTTCCCCTCATAATTGTACCTCCATTCTTAAGCATTCTTTGTTACAAATATAAGAAAAGTATATTTTTATACACGAAAAAAGTCAATTTTCTTTCCCCATTAGCGCGACTTGTTTTTGGCAAATATTTTTTTCATCATCCCCTGGTAATATAGTAATCACAGTAATCATCACCCTCAGCGACCGACATTGTACGATGATAACATACACCTCGGATCCCGCTGGTGGAGATCTTGTCTATCGCACACATGACTGGAGCGACCTCTGGCATCCCAAGTTCCTTCAGCGTTTCATGTATAGGACATGAATATATGTACATAGTGACACTCTCATCGCTGACTTCAATTATCCTGCTCTTATAGCCCTTCTTCTCTGAACCGGCACTTCTCATGATGGCTTCCCTGTTCTTCCATATCAGTTTTGGTATTCCCGGAAAACCTGTCATTTTCGACATTCTGTTCTTCGCGTCCTCACCTGCCACATAAGCGTAATCCATCATAAGCTCAAGCGCCTTATCCTTAGACACTTTCTTTTGCAGCGCAAGATATATCCCCGCCATGGGATATGCGACAGTTCTGGAATCCTTTGCCGCCTTTGGATTCTCATCCAGCAGCTTCTTACTCAGTTCGCCAGCCTCCTTCCACACTGCACTTCCCTCATCCGTTCCCCATTCCTTGAGTAACACATTCTTAAACTTTGCAAAATAACTGTTCCTGTCAAGCACATTCATGATACTACACCCTTCCATATCTAAAACATTTATGTTTACTGTAACTCTGTCACAAAACTAGCATAACACTTGTTATGTTAGTTTATTCTAACAGTGCTGTCAATCGCATAAGCAACACTTATAAATATTTCTTCAATTATCTCCTCGTATATGATATGCTCAGGTTAGTTGATGCTAACTCGATGTGTTGATTAGAGTGGCTAAAAAGCTGAGAATTCTTACTGCATCGAGTGTATGAACGGCTGGAAATTTGTACTGCCTAGAGTATCTGAACGGTTGAAGTCTTTTTAACTCTAAAATAGATTATTTACAGGGGGATTACATGGAACAGAAAGAAAAAATTAAATACCAAAGGAACTGTCTGCTGGGCGCGCTCGGCGCAGCGCTCCTGATCGTGGGGGATCTATGTCTCAGCATAGTACCCGCATCATCCGCAGACAAAGGTCTCTATGAGAGAGAGGCCTACATGAACGGAGATTTCCAGCTATGGCGGGTGGCACTGCTGCTTGTGACCGGACTCATAGGTATGTTCTTCTATGCATTTGGCATAGAAGCCATCTCGGAGCAGATACTTCCCAAGTGCCGCAAGACCAGAGCACTCGTCAAATATGCTGGACTCATGTATGTCGCGTCCGCCGCAACACTGCATTTTCTCGTGGGAACACTCGCCTATTGGGTAACATATCTGTCAGAACACATCGGAAGGGAACAGGCCATCGCATACGTTGACGACTACTACAATCTGCTCTTCCCGGCTGTCAGCATAGTGTACATACCGACAGCCCTGCTCATGCTCACAAGCCTTATATCGCTGCTGGCTGGCAAGACTATCATGAAGAGGGGCATGATCGTATTCCACATCATCACATGGCAGCTTATATTTGTCCTCATCCCTGACATCAGACAGGCAATGGGTGCCGATATATCCACACTGGACTATGTATTCAGCCAAGCATCCGGCAATACCGCCTGTCTCATCTGGCTCATCGCTAGCTTTGTATACTCGCGCAGGAGCACTACCTAGATTCCACTAAAAAAAAATACCGCAGATGTGTCAATTCACATCTGCGGTATTCTATCATTATATGCAAGCCCTTTTATCAATGTGACAGAGGAATCCATCCTCTGCTAAGTTCTTTTTCAATATTAGTCTCAGGAGTGTTATTTATTCCTCCATCCTGATTGCCGTATCCTGAATATACTCGGGAGCAAAGTCGTCCATTAGAGTCATAACACACCTGGATTATTATCCAGTCCCATCCGGTCGAATCGCCTCTGCTGTATGTCCGCAACGACTCCACGTTAATGTTCTCTTTCTTCAGGTAATCTGCAAGCTCGTTGCAATAGCTCCAGTCACTGTTTGATTTTTTGCCATCAATTATGACTCCCTGGTCAGCTCCGCACCATGCACCGCTGAAGCTTTTGCCATGATATGGGGTGGGTGCCTTATCCTTTGTCTTATTGCAAAGCATCACCCATACACCATAACCTACGTTCTCTCTTGCTCCCTCTGGAATCTCTATAACTCCATCGGCATACGCATTTACAAGCACGTCCTCTATTGTCCTTGCATTGGAAATATCCTTTGACCGCTGACTCTTCTCTATATACTTTATCAGCGCCGGAGCCAGAGCCCCTGCCAGAATTGCCATAATGGCTATAACGATTATCAACTCCACCAACGAAAAACCTTTGGAGTTACACACACGTCTCTCTCTCTTCATCATCAAAACTCCTTCCCCTCGTGAGTTCAAAAACACGGCTATATCAAAGATATAGCCTTTGATTACATGGCGTCATTGTAATACCACACTCCCCCAAAGTCAATAAAATAAACAGTATTTGCCATATAACCTTATAAAATAAGCCCCATGCAATAAAATAAGTCCCATGCATCTGCACCGTGCAGACACATGGGACTTAAATAGTATATTCATACTCTCAGATCATATCTTGATATTCAGATCAAACCTACAGCATACCCTCTTTGATTATATCGTGGTCTCTGAGTACCTTCTCGATCACTGTTCCCTGTATCTTCTTAAGTATAGGTCTCTTGAGCTTGTTCAGAGGTCCGAGGTTTATCTCAAGCGGGGATTTGCCGTCCATGAGCTTCACACTGCTGTCCAGCAGTTCACGGATATCGTACACGCTTCCCCATACCTCAGGAACACCTCTGTCCACGCCGAGGAGTCCATACACAGCCTCCATGGCGGTTCTGACGGAATACTCTGTGGTGAACACCGTATCACGAGGGGTATCGGCGAACTGTCCGAGGAATGCAAAGTTGGTGCAGCCATCAGGGATGACATCCGGTCTGTCGCCCTTTGCTCTAGGCATGAAGAATGCTGTGATATACGGCATCATCGTCGGAACGCAGACTGCGCTGTTTGTCGCCAGCTCCTCGATCTCATCCTCCGGAACTCCCAGATGATAGAGCCACTCCTCCGTGATCTCCTTACCGGTACAATCCTTCATAGGCTTCTTGATATAATCTCCCGGAACATCTGTGAAGAGTCCATATACCCATACACACACCTTATCCTTGTCCTGGGTCTTAAACTGTCCCTGTCTGTTGATGGTCCAGCTCATCAGCCAGCTTGAATCCTGGCAGCTCACTATACCGCCTGTAACGACCTTTCCTGTCCTCGGGTCACGCTTGCAGATATCAACGATATAAGGAATGATCTTGTCGTCAAGCGTTGTGACTGTGGCTGACTCCCAGTTTGTCTTCGATATATCTGAACAGAACTTCTCAGGATGGCCAAATGAAGGATCCTGGGCAGCTATGTTCTTCCACAGACTCCAGCAGCCGCTTGTCCTGACCTCTGCATCTCCATTTGGAGCATGATTCTGGTCGCCGTAGATAGTTCCCTCAGTACAGCTTCCATTTGTGACAAATACAAGGTCGTTCTCTGTGAGTGGGATGCCTTTCTCC
>CAVCCL010000239.1:0-5254 GCA_963600665.1 Bifidobacterium catenulatum
GTCATATACCATACACATATTCATAAATATTACCTTCTCTATTTCCGCCATTTTTCTCCATCCTGTTGTTTCTATACATTCTTGTATGTATTCTCCGGTCTATGGATTTATATCGCACTCTATATATCATAATGTGCGAATACGATAACACGTTACTATCACAACAATCTTAATTATCTGATGCTCTTTTTCAAAATGTCATATTTGGTATCTACATCATTTTGTATATTCCCCAAGCGCAGCCTTCAGATACTCATACCTCTGTCTTTTCTCTTCCTTTGCAAAATGTACCTCCCGCTGCTGCTCCTGATTATCCTCATAATCCAGGACTTCATCGCCAAACTGCTCGCTTGTTAGATCAAATGCACAGCCGCCTATCACATTGTAACAATGATAGTTTCCGCCCGGTCTCTTTATACCGTACACCTTTCCGCCCAATATATCCTGTGCCAGAAATGCGGTTATGGAACACTGCCCCAGCGTCATGTTCTCCTTTGTCCACCTGTCCCTCATCCTCGGCGCACAAGTATCCGCGCACCAAATATGACTCAGTGCATCGTACAGGTCTTTTGGGGTATTTATACCCGGATATTCATCTGTGATGGCTGGTACATCCGCATTCTCCCATCCCCAGAAATTGTATGTCTTTTTTACATCCTCCATCCGTCTCACCTTCAATACTATATTATTTCACTGTATTTTCGAGCACTCCGATATTTTCTATCTCACACTTCACCACATCTCCGCACTTGAGGTACACAGGTGGTTTCATGCCCATGCCTACACCTCCCGGAGTTCCGGTTGCGATCACAGTTCCGGCGGAGAGTGTCATTCCCTGTGAGAGCTCGGCTATCGCCTCTTCCACAGTGGTTATCATATACCCAGTGTTGCTCGACTGGCGCTTTTCGCCATTTACATAACAGGTTATATCAAGATCATGCACATTGTCAATCTCATCGGCTGTCACGATACATGGGCCCATCGGTGTATATCCGTCAAGGCTCTTGCCGAAGTACCACTGCTGATGCTTCAACTGTATATCTCTTGCGCTCACATCGTTGATTATCGTATAGCCAAATATATACTCGCCCGCAGACTCCGCATCCACATTGAACGCATCTCTGCAAAGTATCACGCCAAGCTCCACTTCGTAATCCAGTTTATCCACAAAATCATAGTTCGGTATCATATCCTCCGGTGCAGTGCATTTGTTTACCCTCTTGGAGAAATACACTGTGGCAGCCTTCTTACTGAAATCCAGCACATCTGCAGTCTCCGCCACATGCTCACGGTAGTTTACACCCAGGCATACCACGTCCTGCAGCGGTCTGATGATCGGTGCCAGTATCTTATAATCAGTGACCGGTGCTACTTCAGCATTTTCAAGATTCTTCTTAACGACTTCGCCAAGCTGTGGCCAGTTGCAGATCAAATCATTCATATCACTGACTTCCACGCCGATAGATTCCATTGTGTACATTGCACCATTCTTATCTACTGCCACCTTAGCCATTCCATTTATTTCTATTGTATATAATCTCATCTCTTCTGTCCTCCCTTAGTTAATATCTACTCACTCAAATCGACTTTCAGCGAAAGCTTATGCTTTTTTATCAAACAACTCACAATACGCGCATATGTCCATTTAAAATCGACTTTCACACAAAATGATGCTGCATATCAAATTTCATTGAATACTTTCTACATTCATAACCATGACCGCTGATGCAATGCACAGCTCTTTCAGCTTATCCATATCAACATTTGCATGACCTGTCTCTTCCATCTGCATGTGTGCATAGTTGTCCAGGATCCCCAAAGCGACATACAGCCGCTCCCTGATATCGGGTATATCTCCGAGCACCGCCCGACACTTTGGGATCAGCGCTTCTATGGCGTTCTCCATGATCCTGTCATAAGTTCTACGAATATCATCGTCTATATGTCTGAGGCTCTCAAGCTCCTCATGTATCGCATAATACTTCTTATGTAATATGTAGAACCTGTCAAGTGCATATCCAAGCATGTCCTCCAGATTGCCGCACTCCGTCAACCTGCTATCCTCCGTCCCGGAAAATTCCTGGATATTCTCAAAGCAATACTCTATCGCAGCGATAAGCATGTCCTTCTTATTCCTGAAATATCTGTAGGCACATCCCGTAGACATACCGCACGCCCGTGCAATGTCATCCACTGTAATGTTGTGATAGCCATGCTTCGCCACCTGCACTATGGTCGCCTTGAGCATTTTCTCCCTTGTGCGCAGCGCTTTCTGTGTCAATCCGCTCTTTGCCAGGCCTTTCTCTGTCAGCAGTTCTTTGTCTTTCATATGATATCCTTTCCCAATATGTGCCCTGTCAAACCGGCATATCCATACATTCATATACTGTCTCAAGCACCGGCTTTGTCCAGTCATTGTCACCAAACAACCACTGTTCATGCTGCATATCAAACTCACGTATATCCGGGTCACGAAAATACTTTCTGTATCTGTCAGCATACTTCTTTCCCATTTTATTTGCGTATATAAAATGTGTCCTTGTATGTGGTACGTGGATATCTTCATCCAGATATGTCACCAGATCCGTATAGTATTCATTGAGTATTGATTCCGGCTTAAACTGTGAAAAGCATGCCATGAATTTGTCGGCGGTCTCCTCGCTCATCAAAAAGAAATTTATCAGAAGCTTTCGCATCAATTTCTGCTTACCGCTTTTCTTCGCAGCCCCGGCTATCAGCGGATACATGATCCTCGTCTGGAGCTTTGCCGCAAATGCTCCGCTCTGATCCAGATCCGAACTTCCGAATATGCCGTGGTTTATATGTACATTTTCCCTCTGGATGAGCTGTCCCACAAAGCTGCCACCAAGGGAGGATCCGAGCGCACCGTCAAGTCTTCCGCCATGATTATCTTTTATATACTGCTCTATCTTCTCCGTGACCGTGATCATATCCGGGAACACCTTATCTGATCCATCAAATCCGTCATAATTCACACATATAAGGTGATAGTGCTTTCCAAGCTCTTCCAGTACCACTCCGAAATTCGTCTCATAATTGCAGCAGGTTCCCGGAAGCAATATGAGCGTCCTGCCATCCTCCTGTCCCATCTCGTCAAAGACCATATCTTTTTCCCTCCATAAAAATACAACTACAATAAAATATAAATACAAATATAACCTTAACCGCTTTCGTGGTTCTTTTTTTGCAAAAGTGAGATATATCTCACTTTTTTTATATATTTACATTGCATGGCGTGATTTGTCAATCGGCTAATCTCCGCCACCAGTTTTGTTGAGAAAATTTGTCATCTAAACTCTGTATTTGCCCATGATCGTGCTTCACCCCTGTCTAAGACTAATGTCCAAATAAAAAAGCCACCCGGATATAAATATCCATTCGCATTCAACCGCGAATCATATTTATACCCGGATGGCTTTACTAAAACTCTACTGCAGCTTTCCGTACACCTCATCTGTCACAGGCTCGCACCACTCATTTGATGTCTCCTCACCTGGAACCTCGATTGCAAGATGGCTGAACCAACTGTCAGGAGCTGCACCGTGCCAGTGCTTTACCTCAGCAGGAATGTTGATGCAATCGCCCGGTTTCATCTCAACTGCAGGCTTGCCCTCCTCATGATAGTATCCGCGTCCGCCGACACATACAAGGATCTGTCCGCCACCACTCTTTGCGTGATGGATATGCCAATTGTTACGGCAGCCCGGCTCAAATGTCACGTTAAATACTCCGACCTGGCTAGTCGATACTGGAGCAATATAGCTGTGTCCTATGAAATACTGGGCAAATGCATCATTTGGCTGTCCGATAGGGAATACCATGCTCTTTGCATGTGCTCTCATGGCCTCATCCTCATATGGAAGATCGCCCTCATTTACATTCCACACTTCCTTTGCAAGATTGAATACTGCCCAAGCCTTTGGCCAGCCGGCGTAGAAGCCAACATGTGTGATGACCGCTGCGATCTCCTTCTGTGATACACCGTGATCCTTCGCATTCTGAAGATGGAACTTCAGTGATGAGTCAGTGATTCCCTGTGCCATAAGTGCCACAACAGTTATGATACTTCTGGTCTTTACATCGATGTCATTGTTGTTCCAGTTCTCCCCAAAGAGAACATCGTCATTAAAATGTGCGAACTCTGGAGCGAACTCTCCGAGTGCATTTCTTCCCGCTGTCTGTACTATCTTTGCCATTATTTTTCTCCTTCCAAATGTAGCTATTTTCATTTATTCGTTGGATGTATGAAAGTTATTATCAGCTTTCGTGAATTTGTCATACATCTATTATTTATGCGAGGGTTTTATCAACCCACTTCTCGATCTCCTGTCTGTTTGCCCTGTTGAGCAGTCCGCCTTCTACAAACTCAGCTCCCGGAGCCGACGGCTGAAGTTCCTTGATCGTGTTGCCAAATCCACTTCCGCCCGATGTTGCGAACAGTGTGATCTTCTTGCCTGTGAAGTCGTACTTCTCAAGGAATGTATTGATGATCGTTGGAGCCACATACCACCAGATAGGGAATCCAAGTACGATCTCATCATAATTCTCAATGTGTGCATTTGAATCATCAAGCTCCGGTCTGATCTTCTTGTCGCTCATCTCCACACTGCTCCTGGATTTCTTGTTCATCCAGTCGAGGTCAGCCTTGGTGTACAGCTCCTTTGGTTTGATCTCGTACAGGTCTGCGCCTGCTGCCTCCGATATCATCTCTGCAACCTTTTTCGTGGTTCCGCTTGCGCTGAAATATGCTATAAGTTTCTTTGACATTATGTAAACCTCCTTCAACTAAATGTATATATGAGCACAAAAATAAGCATGTACCTTTGAATACATGCTTATTGTAGTCCTGATGTGTGTATATGTCTAATACCTATATCGAATTATCCGTTATGCTTAAAAGGCATAACACTTTAAGTTACACTCCCGCTGAAAAAAACTTCTCAAAATCCTGTCGTATAAGGCCATATCCCAGTTTATTTGGATGCATGCCATCCATGCTGTAGTATGGACTCAGGTCATCAAGTTCAAGGAATCGTTCCCTGAGATTCAAAATCCTGCAGCCATATTTATGTGCCAGTCTGATCATAGCCTCGGCATACTCGGCAAATTCTGCCTTCATCTGTTCCGGTGATGATACATATTTATCCATGACCGTTTTATCTATTCCACTATCCATCAAATGTCTAAGATATGAGTCAACTGGAATAGGCGGTGTTATGACACACACGACTTC